>JAALKB010000285.1 GCA_011088265.1 Gammaproteobacteria bacterium | reverse complement strand
AAATCCAGATCCAGCGGGAGCAGGATCGGTCAGAAATCGATTTAGCAGGCTCTGTTTCACTGCCACCTGATAGCTCATCATGACGGCGATAAACAGCGAGAAGCCATCGGAATTAGCATAACTGAACAGGTACCAAGCCTGAGGAGTAACAAGAAGAGGTAAAGTGAAGCACCGATAGGCGGTATACCTAAAAGACAATAGTAGAAGAGATAGCAACAACAAAATGCCGAATAAACGAGAACTCAATAAATTCGGCAACTGTAGAGGCTCAAGTAGTCTGACGAAGTAACCGGATAGTGGGTAGTAGAGTTGATAACTACCTAATCGGGAGCGCCCATAGTCACTAAAGGTTTTCGCCAATTCCGGGTCGCTCAGCGAAGGAGGCAGAAAATGACTGCTGTAGTAATTTAACGCCCGAAAATGTACCTTTTCATCCGGATGAACGTTAAACGACGTAATCGATGCCATGGCAATTACTAACACCAAAGCCACTAACAGACACACCGGAACGAATGCCAGATGATCAAACCGCCCCGGGCTAGCGAGCCGAAACATCACGGCCAAACCCAGAGAAAGCGCAAAAATCAATACAATATTCAATACAATATTAAAGAGGTAGCTGAAAGGAATATTTGTGGATTTTGAGTGATCGACCCTTAGCAGCAATTGGCTATCTAATCCATCCACATTTAGCACTAACCCATCCTCGTCATACCAGGATTCGCCAATATGTTGAATAATTTCAAGCCGCTGGAAGTCTGCCTCTGTACGTAAATCAATGGGTTCGTAGCCGGGTTGGGAAATATGAATCCGTTTTATTTTAACCATCGCCGGATCTTCCACAGGATCAATTCTGAAATGGTCAACCCCATTCAGATCGGGAAGAAAAAATTGGTGCTGAACAAACTCAGGATTGATTTTCGCCCGCCTTGAGTTTTGTTCGGTATATATCGGTGACGCCTCACCCCAATAAACTTTGAGGTTAGTGGTTTCGTTGTCAAAAGTCTGTATCTCGATTTCCATGTAGGAACGAAATACAAAAAAGTGGAGATAACAAAAACTCAGAATCGAACCAATAACCAGGGCGATAATCAGTGTCTCCAGCCGTGGTCTCATTGCCATGATTCCCTGATTATTCATAGATTATTCATTAGTTAGTTGTATGCATTATTTATATGCATTTCGCGGTGGATCAACATCTAGCCTAGGTGGACGTATTCATCGAGCAGTTACCCATCACCGTCTCATTCAGAGTAACGTCCCAGACAGAAACAATAACTATGGGATGAGCCAAATCGATATAGAAACAGAAATAGCAAAAAGTTTTTCCATTAGAATTTATTCCACACTTTACCAGGTCAGTATGGCTAGGAGCAGTACTGAATCAAGCTAATATCAGACCAGATCACGCCACGCCAGATTAGACCAGGTAATGGGATTCTACCGGACCCAATGGGGGAATATCGACACTCGCCGAGTTTTCTTTTCAGGAAGGCCTTCAATCCGAAACCTGAAATAACCTGTACATGATCACTTGTCGTTTGCTACCCCTGTTATGATAACAAACGAAAAAACGACAGGGTATCGAAGCCCCACAGTACGCGTTGTCTTGCTGGCCATCCGTACCATGCTATCCTGATTCGCCGTCTTTTAGCCCCAGAACATCATTGTACGCCCATTCGTTATACACATTTTTTCCTCTTAGACAGGCATCGACGACCTGATCCGGCGCAACATAATCCCAGGTATGAGTTTTACCCTGACCTAGAGCGCCGCGCAAAAACAGGCGGCGGCGCTGACTAAGAGAGACTTCTCTGGTCAATGATTCCATGTCCCATTGCGCATTGGCCAACTCCACCAAGCGACCATGAGCATCCGCATAGTTGGGATTACCAATAAGATTGGTCTGCTCATGGGGGGTCCCGGGCCAGATCAAACAATTGATCCGGATCAATTCCGCTAAAAATGTATTTCAGGGTCCCATGCCGGACCATTAAGACCGGTGACTCAGCACCTTCAGCGGTATTCTCCCCATATACCGTGTCGGACCAACTTTCCGTGTTTCCGTCCATCAGACTACATAAGCTTTCGCCATCAATGGGCTCTACCCGAACTCCTGAATTCCCTGATTTGTCACCCGCCATTTCCATCAGGGTAGGCAGCAAATCCACCAGGGAAACATTTTGACTAACCCGTCGGCCTGGCTTATCCGGAATACGAATGATGAGAGGAATACGTGCGGACGCCTCGAAAAAACTCTTCTTGTACCACATCCCCCGTTCTCCCAGCATGTCTCCATGGTCTGTGGTAAAAATCACCACGGTGTTCTTCTCAAGCCCGGTTTCCTTCAATACCCCGAGTAGTGCCCCAACCTGATCATCCACATAACTCACTGAACCATAGTAAGCATGTCGCGCCACTCGAATCTGTTCCTCGGTGGGCGTAAATGACTCCATACCATATTGCACCATCAATCGGCGACTATAGGGGTCCATCTCATCCATGGGAATAGAACCCACTACCGGCATATCAACCTTACTATGTTCATAGCGATCCCAGTGAACCTGGGAACATTGATAGGGATCGTGGGGGTGACTGAATGAGGCAACCAGCAAAAAGGGGCGTGTATCCAGAGAGTCCCGGAATTCAGCATTTTCACCACCAGGGCCTGCATATTTTTTCGCCAGATCGTAGAGTTTCCGTTTTGTGCGATGGCTAACTTCTTCGTCGTACTCCATTTGTACGTTACGAATACACACTCCTGCCCCGGCAAATGTCCGGGGATCGTTCGAGTGTTTTGGTTTTGCTTCGGTCCAGTCTCCTGTCCAATTGAAATCCGCCGGGTAGATATCCGTGGTTAGCCGTTCTTCAAAGCCATGGAGTTGATCGGCACCAACAAAATGCATTTTTCCCACAAGGCAGGTTTGATAATTCAATGCCCTTAGATAGTGGGCAAAAGTAGGGATGGAAGAAAGAAATTCCGCACCATTGTCATAGGCCCCAATGCGCGAGGCCAACTGTCCAGACATCATGGAAAAACGGGAAGGCGCGCACAAGGGAAAATTGGTATACGCTGAATCGAAAACCACACCGCTTCTCCCCAAAGCATCGAGATTGAGTGTATCCGCGACCTGACTGCCGTATGTTCCCAGCATGGAAGCGGTTAATTGGTCTACCTGGATAAACAAAATATTGGGAGATGGGTGAGCCATGGCAATGTCAATTCAGAAGAGTTAATCGGGTTATTGTTAAAATACCACAGCAACTCCCAAAGTGGACAGGGCAAACAGAAAGGCCAAACAGAAAGACCAAACAGGCAGGAAGCCGGGTTGGAGTCTTTGATAGTAATTGAAATGTAACCCGTTGTGATAATACTGATCCAATGAGAGCTATTCAGTAAGCGGAAAGGCATACCGGGGTATACCACCAACCCCGACACTAATCCGTAGATCGGAAGGGGGGCGGGGAGGGGAAGGGGGGGGGGGGGGGGGGGGGGGGGGGGGGGG
>JAALKB010000284.1 GCA_011088265.1 Gammaproteobacteria bacterium | reverse complement strand
TTCGTGGCTTCGCCACCCGACCTCCCTTTGGTCGGCGGCTGAAGCTGAGGGTTATGTTGCTACAGCCAGCTTCTTTAATCGCTGTAGGGTTTGTTCTGGTGTGTGACCGTCGTACCCTTCATTTTTCTCTGTTTCTTTCACGTCGAGTAATGCCCAGAGCTTTTCAGGTAAATGGTAAGTGATCTGACCAAAGTCAGTATCAAGCCCAGCAATAAACCAGCCATCCCATTTTTCACCAGCATCATTACGCCATGTTTTGAATGCCTTGTCCTTGTTCGACTGAAGCACGTTTATCCAGAGCAAGCAGCGATGGTCGTACAGTTCAGCAAAGGTGTGATAGCCGTCTGATACTTCGCTAACGTCGTAAGGGATTGTGAGTTTGTTATCCATTTTTCTAGTTCCTCAGTTCACGCAACATAACAATTCGTTCAAAGCGACTGCGCCTGCGCCGCAGCGCCTTAACTCAAGGGTTAGCTGCTAGAGTTCAGCTTCAAATGCTCGGTAGCTTCACTCAGTTCTGACCATCCAGGAACATCACCCTCAGAACGAAATTCCAGTTCATACGATCTGTGACACTCGCCTTTGTGAGCTACGTAACCCATGCCGACAGCGTTTGGTTTACTTTTATCGGTATCGTCTAAATCCATAGGCCAGCACATAACACCAGGCTCTTGCTTAGTGATATAGCCGCCGCATTTATCACACATGAAATAAGGTCTGTACTCGCCTTCTTCAAAACGAATTCCGATCATTTCACTACCTCAAGACTTGGTTTTTGATAGGTCAAAGCAAGTTCTATAACTTTATTAACAAACTCTTCCTGTTTGTCGCTTGGTACATGGGCAACGGAAATAGCAGCATCCCATGAGTAGTCAATACATACCGGCTTATAAAGAGTCTCGTTGTTGATCTGCTTTTCCAAATCAACGGCTTTACAGATTGATTCGTGCAGGGCTTCCATTTCTTTTTTCATGATCTTCTCCAGTTTTAAGATCGCAGCTAACAAATGGTTCCAAAGGACTCTCACTGCGTTCGAGCCTTTGAACCAAGGGTTAGCTGCCTGACTCAGCCTTTACTTGTTCGACCATTTTATCGTGCATTTTCTCCGCACCTTTCCAAGTCGAACAACGATCCATTTCACAGCCAGAGCCATTACGAAATACCATCGTTTCAAACAGCAAAGGTTGTCCGCCAAAATGGTTATGATCCAGCGCAAGGAATACCGTTGAAATAGTAATGTTGTCATTTATTTTTGTGGTATTCACTGTTCTGTCAGCAGTCTCGAACCACTTTGCCCATTCGATCAAGGCTTCAGTGCCACCTTCTACCAGTACAGGTTCTTTGTTATCCAGAATGTATTGCATGTTTTTATCTCTCAACATCGTGCAAAACGGCAGCTAACAATACCATCAAACCGACTGCCTACGGCAGCGGCTTATGGTAAGGGTTATATCGCTAATCAGACATCTCAATGGCGGCAGAACGTAAATTGTCGAACACATTCCCACCATTACCCTTAACCATTCGAGCAACAGCATTCAATGATTTCCACTGGCCGGCTGTAAATCTATGTTGATCGTCATCACGAAGTAACACCATTACTGTTCTATCTGGTCGCTTATTGCTGTCATCAACTACCTCAGCAATAGAGTAAGTACCTGTCATTTTTGGAGTTATTGTATAAAGGCAGAAGTCACACTCTTCGCGCTCTATTAGCTCGTTGTCTTGAGCCTCAGCATCCCAGTCATCGACAACGGGATTAAAATATTCAAGCCCAACATCGTGAAGGTGAACCATCATCTGATTCCTCCACGTACTTTCATTGCAGGTTCCGCCTAAAAATACTCGTTTCACTTTTCCACCTATTAATTAACGTAATATAACAAAAACTTTCAGTGGACTTCGCCACTGAATCGGAGGTTATGTCGCTGAAGCTGGCTTGATCATTTGCTTGATAAGTTCATCCTTCGCAATAGCAAATTCTTTTTTCAGTGCGCCCATACCTAATATTCTTGAACAGGGCATACAGATAAAGTCGTGACCACCGCCAACAGTATCTACAATCTGATTACAGGCTATGCACTGCCTGATAGCTCTCACTGCAACACCTGTTACCGGCTCAACTTCTTCTATTTTCAATCTGTAGTATGTTTCTTTCACGCTTCAAGCTCCGTGCAAAACGCAACATAACAATTAGTTCCAATGGACGTGCCTTCGGCACGCCACTGAACCAAAGGGTTATCTGTCAGTGCGGAGTGTCATCACAATCAGCACAGTGACCAGACCGACGAATAAACTTCCCACACGTCCCGCACTTTGGCGCAAGTCGCCAGCCACTATTCTCATCCATCAATAGACTGTTACCCTCAGCACATGCTTCAGGCGTATCAAGCCTTGCTCTCAATGTTGCAGGTGAGGGGTTTGATACATCACATTCAATAACATCACCAACTTTTGCTAATTCCATGATTCCTCCAAAAACAGATAACAACACGCTCAACGCAGACGCCTACGGCGCTGGTTAGCTCTGGGTTAGGTGCTACCTAGAATTTCTACTGCTCTTAATTCCAGCTCCGTAAAGAGTTCCGTATCGAGCATTTCTTCAGCCGCAGCTACAAAAGCAGCAGGGAAATTTTGCTCTCGATTTTTCGCCCGGTTCATGCCTTTTAACTCTCGACTGAGCCTACCTAATCTCTGCCGAACGATCTCTCGTTCTTCAATCAAGTAACGCTCTTTAGTCTTGATCTGATGTATCTTGTACTGTCTTTTTTTACCGACTAAACCTTCAAAGTTTGGGTCTTGAGCAATGCTCCGCAGTCCAATTTTTATGTCACGCTTTTCCTTATCCAGTTCGTTCATCAACTCGATAAGTTTGGTTTTGTTCCAACCTGCCTCAGCTAGTCTTTCTGCAAATCTTTGATCCACGCATTAACTCCTCTGCCATGCACCTAACAATTCATTCCATCCGACCGCCTTCGGCGGCGGCTGAACTCTGGGTTATATGCTATTCATCACTGAAAGGTGAGCCGCCACCAAAAACGATAGCGATACCTGAACCATCAGCGACAACTGAGTTGATGTTGTCCCACTCTCCGCTCTCATCCATGCAAATCACAACGGCGTCTTCATCAAACTGCTCAAGAGCTTTTATCAATTCTGCTTTAGTCATACCTTTTCCTTGAGGTTACGAAAATGGTTAGAGATCGTATATAACAAAGTTTTCCAGCCGACCTATCGGCGGCTGAAAACGGGGTTATATCGCTTCGATCTCTTCCAGTTCATCTTCAGTTAGGTAGAAGCTCAAAACCTTTTTAAATGGCTCTGCATATTCGTCTTTGCGCTCCTTGCTGGCTTTATATTTTGAAATCAAGTCAGCAACTACAATCTCTAAAACCTGATCCTGCAAAATCGTTACCTTGGCTGATCCTACCTTCTGTATTTCTCGGTATTTTTCAATCAGTCCTAAATCAGGCTTCTGTCTTGGGGGCATCTAAGCAGCTTTTTTATCAGTCGTTTCAT
>JAALKB010000283.1 GCA_011088265.1 Gammaproteobacteria bacterium | reverse complement strand
TCCAGTTTATACTGGATATGTAGCCTTTTCGGGTTCTTCAGGGACGACTAATTATTACTGGTGGTCTGTGTGTCCCTATCGACTTTGTTAAAGCGATGGCTCTTGGGGCTGATGGTATCGCAATCTCTAATAGCGCCATGCAATCCATAGGTTGTGTTGCGGCCAGAATGTGTAACACCAACAATTGTCCCGTGGGCATTGCTACGCAAAAAGCGGACTTGCGTCAGCGACTTAACGTTGATAAATCGTCGAAACAACTAGGAAACTTTCTGATGGCGTCTACCGAGTTAATGCAGGTAATGGCGCGGGCCTGTGGTCATGATGCGTTAAATAAGTTTAACAAAAACGATCTCGCTACATGGCATAGAGATATGGCGGCGCTTTCTGGAGTGGCCTACGCGGGATATGGCTCATAGGGTACGGGCTAACTTAATCCTGGGCGCTAAATTAATCTCTTGTCTGCATATCTGTTTGTATCTCCATGGTGTTTGATATCAACAAGGGATAAATATCGAAGTGCTTCAAAGCCCCGGGTTTTCGTGGGCTGAGTAAAAAATCTGATTCTTCGGATGAAATCTGATACATCACGAACGCCCCCCAGATTGGGGTTATACGAATTCGCTAATGAGAGCCTCCAGTTGCTCAATGTTCGTGACTATGAGGGTGCCATTTTCTTTGGCAATGATTCCAAGGCATGTTATACGGCTGAATTCCCTGGTTACAGCTTCACGATGAGTGGAGACCAAATTAGCGATATCTTCATGGGTCGGCATATCTTTAATTTCAGCACGGTTGGGGCTCACTATATTATTTTTCGCTAATCTCAATATTTCCGCCCGGACCCTATCAGCCACGTTCAATGCGCCATATTCATATATTCTGTCACAAAGAAAACGGATAATGCCCGTTGGTTTTAAGAGCACTGCTTTTACAACAATCGGGTATGTATGCATCATCCACCAGAAATCCTTTTCATTCATGACTCCAATTATGCTGTCTTCAAGTACGACCACACTCGTGGTTCGGCCTTGACCATCAATAGAAGCAACTTCACCAAACATTTCGCCAACAGTCAGGTTCTGAAAGGCTATCTGTTTTCCGGATAGGGAATAGGTTGTCGCTTTAACTGAACCTGAAGCAACGAAGAAAACCCCTTTGGATTGTTCGTGGCGATTGAAAATCAAGGCATTTTTCGCATATTTTCTCCAGGAAATTTTGGAATCAATGAGGCGTAGTGATGTTGCATCCAGTTCTTCAAACGCGGCAATTTTATTGATGTGTTCCATGCTCTACCTATTCTGAAATATATCCCAGGAGGGATTTGCATTTAAAACCCTGTCTCGGAGTAATGGCAAAATTGGTTTGACAATCATTACGCCGTATTTGTTGTGAGTACGTGGCAGCGCAGCTTAGAAAACAGCGAATCGATCCTTGGTGGATTTCCCCCAACCACATACTCCATTAAGTATTGCGCCGGAGTAGCTATTAGTCAATATCGACCTGGAGGCGAGAGATCAAATGTCGGTCTCGTTCCGAAGCCTGGTATCCGGCAAATAAAGCATCGTTTTTTCGCGTTAGGCAATTGCCTAATGATTCAGTTTGATCCGGGTGAGTTGTTTCGGCAATTTTGATGATTCGGTCACCATCCAATGAGCGAGAAATACAAAATGCATTACACAAAGCCATGGTGGCAATCGATCGAGGTATGAATATCAAATGATGTGGTATTTGTCACATCAGACTTTAAATAGCAGCCGTAATATTTGAAAAACAACGAGTTAGAACCCTCACGGAAATCACGTATCGGCCAGAGAAAAGTGTTGGGTCCAAGTAACAAAATTCGTGCGTTAATAATTAGGCTGGCTTTAAAAAAGGCTCCTTTGTTTTAAGTAAAGGGCCAATTGAAAACAGCGATTTTGAAACAGGTCTATTTTAAACAGGTCTATGAACCAGTTAACGTTTTTTCGATTATGGAAGGGCTATTTAAAGAGCAAAGATACATCCCACTAATTCTGGTACTCCTCATGGTGCTAGGACTTGGACTGTATTTTTTCACAGTGACTCTGACGAAGATCCATACAATAGATTCGCATTCGAACTACGATACTGATTTTAATGATGCAGGGGATGAGGAGTTCATGGATGAGTTGGGGAAGCTAAATGGGGATATCTTCTGGGCTCCGGCTTCTAAAGATCTTGATAGCCCTGTCACTTTGTCTGGAGATCAGATTCGTTCGGTATTCGGGGAGTTTCCGGACGAGACATTTAATTGTGCTGATGAAGATGCTGTGTCGATTCATATTGAAGTTAATGGTAATCAAGTCAAACTGGAACATGACCCAATAACAGGAAAAGAGCGTTTCTTGCATTGCCCTCCGAATGTATTCTCATTGAGTCAATGCAAATGGACTGATGTTATTGATCAATGTGACAAACCATCTCTTGCGGGTAATGTGAACTTCTGTGGCACTGCTTCAAGAATCGTAAAGCGATCAATCGGGCCTGTTGATTGGATGCTTCTTTGTAGAAAATCAAAAGATAGTATCAAAGAGGGGCCAGAGGGTATCGAATCGGCCCCTGTTTACGCTGAAAACTATTGGAGCAGAGACAATCCCTATTTTCGCTTGTATGGGATGATTGGGTATAACAATGTTAGTGGTGAAGTAGCGTTTATCGATGGATTGGTGAGGAATGTTAGTGATCACTACAATTGGAATGATCCGTTTATTGCACCAGGTGGGACAGGGTACAACGATATTGATGGCAGAGCAAAAGCCGAGAAATTTTATGATCCGAAGAACTCTGTTGATTGCCATACCTGTCATGACAATAAGCAACCCTGGATTATTACACCACATTTGAATCAGCCAGGTGTTGGCTATCTGGATGCCCATCGTAGGAAAGCCTTTTCTAACAGTATCATCCCCGTTGTTGAGTCTGTTCCATCACAACCATATCGAATCATCGGAAGCAATTATGTTGAAAAACGTTGTAACGAAGAAAGCCTGGGTAAAGGATGTCGGGGTCTCGCTTTTAGAAGCAGTAAAACTCAATATTGTACGCAGTGCCATAGTTTAACAACGCTGAATACAGGTCGGTTATTTTCCTTCGCGGCGCTAAATAAAACGAATCCGAAAATGATGTTAGGTCATTTGCAGGAAAAGTTCTGGAAGGAGTTGAAGAAGTCTACAACGGGTTTTGGGTTAAACAACGGCACAACGTGGATGCCGCCGAGAGCTGGCCATGACCAATTCTTCATAGAAGAAAAAGCAAAGCCTTCCATTGATTGCGCATTGCAATACCCACTTACTTTTTCAGAAGAGGCGGAATGCGAGTATTCACGTATTTTTACGGACTGCCCCATTCCTGGGGGAGAAATAGACACTTTTAGGCCTACAAATCTAAGGGCAGGTTATTTGCCTGGAAAAGCCAGGTCAGCCGCGAACAGCGATGGGTCAAGATCGGAAGAGCGGCCGGGAGGGAAGGAGGGGAGGGGGGGGGGGGGGGGGGGGGGGGGGGGGGGGGGGGGG
>JAALKB010000048.1 GCA_011088265.1 Gammaproteobacteria bacterium | reverse complement strand
TCGGACTTTCACCAGATCCGTCTCAAACCTGCCCCATCAGGTTTTATCCATATTTTGAAGGGGGAATACCCGAGGGAGGGACAAGTCAGAAGGCCGCTCGATTACACATAGTTCACACTATTAAGGCCCGCCCTCCCGACTGAACAATGTCGTTCTCCAAACATGGCTGATACGCATTATTCCTTTGAGCGCCATCTTTTCCCGAGTACAATAAAACCATGGATGTTTCACATATTTTCGATCCCCTCAATGACGCCCAACGGGAAGCCGTTGCCGCAGAACCTGGTCCTTTACTCGTGCTTGCTGGTGCAGGCAGTGGAAAAACCCGGGTATTAACCCATCGCATTGCATGGCTGATCGAGGGTCATCAGGTTTCTCCTTTTGCCATTCTCGCCGTGACTTTCACTAACAAGGCATCCCGGGAAATGCGGGGTCGGATTTCCGAGTTATTGGATATGCCGTCGAGTGGGATATGGATGGGAACCTTTCACGGTTTATGCCATCGCCTGTTAAGAATGCATTTTGAAGAAGCGGGTCTTCCCCAGAGCTTCGAAATACTCGACAGTGATGACCAATATCGTTTGATTCGTCGCGTGCTGCGGGAGCTGGATCTCGATGAAGCCTATTGGCCGCCTCGTCAACTGCAATGGATGATCAATAACCACAAAGAAGAAGGCCGTCGACCTCATCATCTACCTGAAGGCAATGACCTACAGCAGCAAACCCTTTATAAAGTCTATGCCAATTATGAAGAGCTATGCCAGCGATTTGGGCTGGTTGATTTTGCTGAAATTCTGCTTCGTACACTTGAATTGCTCAAGAACAACCAGCCCTTACGGGAAACCTACCAACAGCGTTTTCAGCATGTTCTGGTAGACGAATTTCAGGACACCAATAGCATCCAGTATCAGTGGTTACGCTTACTGGCCAAGCAGCATAATAATTTCTTCGCAGTAGGAGACGATGACCAATCGATATACGGTTGGCGAGGTGCCAGGGTTGAAAATCTATTGAGTTTTGAAAAAGACTTTCCCGGGGCCCAGGTGATCCGGCTGGAACAGAATTATCGCTCCACTGGAAACATCCTGAATGCCGCTAATGCAGTAATCTCCTACAATTCAGATCGAATGGGAAAAAACCTCTGGACTGAGGAGTCCGAAGGCTTGCCCATTCGTCTTTACGCTGCGGTCAACGAAGTGGACGAAGCCCGTTTTGTCGTTGACCAGATTCAAAGCTGGGTAGAAAAGGGAAACCGCCGGGACGAAGTTGCTATCCTGTATCGGTCGAATGCCCAGTCCCGGGTATTTGAGGAACAATTGTTATCCCATGGCATGCCTTATCGGGTATATGGAGGATTACGCTTTTTCGAGCGCGCCGAAATCAAGGATGCGCTAGCCTATTTGAGGCTAATTTCTAATCAGAATTCGGACCCTGCCTTTGAAAGAATTGTAAACCTCCCTACTCGAGGCATAGGCAATAAGACCCTGGAAACAATCCGGGGTATTGCCAGAGAAGATGAAATCTCCATGTGGCAGGCAACGAATAAAGTTATAAGGGAAGAATCTCTTCCACCCAGAGCCTTGAGCGCGGTGATTCGTTTCATCGAATTGATCGATCAAATGTCTCGCGACACCCAATCTTTGGAGCTTGCGGAGATCACGGATCACGTACTTAAAACCAGCGGATTGCTTGAACACTATCAGAAAGAAAAAGGAGAACGCGCCCAGGGTCGAGTTGAAAACCTGGAAGAGCTAGTAAATGCCGCCAGAAATTTTGTGGTGGCAGAAGAAGAGGAACTGGATGATTTATCCCTGTTTCTGTCCAATGCTGCGTTAGAAGCCGGAGAGGGTCAGGCGGAAGAATGGGAAGATTGTGTCCAACTCATGAGTCTGCACTCGGCCAAGGGATTGGAATTCCCGCTGGTATTTCTTTGTGGCATGGAAGAAGGTTTATTCCCCCATCAGCGGTCTCTGGAGGAGTCTGGTAGGCTCGAAGAAGAAAGGCGGTTATGTTATGTCGGTATGACCCGTGCAATGCAGGAGCTCTATATCTGTTATGCAGAAATACGGCGGTTATATGGGAGAGAACATTATACCCAGGCCTCCCGATTCCTAACTGAGGTACCCAAAGAGTACATCGAAGATATTCGCTCCAGCAACATCAGTCGGCCGATATTCCGATCCAGTATAACAAACGAAGAAAGCCCGCTTGCAAAACTGCAACCGGGCCGCCATGTCAGACATCAGAAATTCGGAGAGGGAATGGTAGATTTAGTCTTGAGGGGCAGGGAGAACATGCCCGTATTCAGGTTAACTTTTCTGACGTTGGTACCAAGTGGTTAATTTATGCCTATGCGAACCTGGAAGCTCTTTGATGAGAGTGATCATCCGCTGACATACGATGATTGAACGTTTTTTCGACCTTGCCATCTTCATTTTCGATGGTCGCCATCCAGTGAAAACAGGGGCTATCAACCTGGTAAGGACGAAGAGGAGATGTAATTAGTTCAGGATACTCGTAGAGCACTTCATCGGTAATTGGTATAAAAACTTTTTGACCCATGTGCAGTTTCCTCATTAGATAAATATGGCAACGACCGGGCTGGTCATCGATAGATTGTCTATGGCTTCATTACATCTTTCCCGGATGGTACGAATGGGCAAAACTAATGGTATTGTTATGGCAGTTAGATGGGTGATTACATGGGGAAGTAAAACAGTTGCTTATACCAGACTCACAATCATGATACCTTCTGATTTACTAGGGTAATCTTACGAACTATGTCCAGAACTATCGCTATCGTAGAAGACGACGCCGACCAACGGGATAACTACGCCGACGCACTACGCGGCCAGGGTTATGCCGTTAATACCTATGCCAACAAAAAAGATGCTCTTGAAGGTTTTGAAAGATCGCTACCAGATCTCGCGATTCTGGACATCATGCTTGAAGATGAAATAGATGGTGGATTTGACATCTGTCGGGACTTGCGCCAGCAAAGCCCCCATATGCCCATTATTTTTCTTACTGCCCGAGACAGCGATATCGACCGTGTTTCAGGACTGAGACTCGACGCATGGGACTACATTACCAAGCCAGTCAATCTACAGTTTCTGGCGGTTCGGGTATCATCATTGTTTCGAATCGCTTCTTCCATGAAAACAGAAGCTAAAACTTCTGCATCCCTGATTTTGGGCGATCTTGAAATAGATCAGAACAGTATGTCGATCAGCTGGAAGGGACATTTATTGAGTCTAACTTTAACTGAGTTCTGGTTAATCGAATCCCTCGCCCGAAATCCAGGACATGTTAAAACCTATGATGTCCTGATGCAGACAACCCGGCAGAGCTATGTCGAAAAGAATACGATCAACGGATATGTCAGAAGGATCAGAAAGAAATTCAAAGAGGTTGACGACGATTTCTCGATGATTCAAACAGTATTTGGTGTGGGCTATCGATGGGAGCCGGAATAACCGGATTTCAGGGTCAAAATCCGCTAGAGCCTGCATGGCTACGATAATCTTACCTATAAACAGGAACCGCTTCGATGATTCAGCCATTGCCAATGGATCCTTTCTGCCCTGGTTTTTGAGCATTCTTAATCATGCTTAAACGCCTACGCACTCTCAGTATTCGAACCAAGCTGATGTGCATTGTCATCGCCTTGTTAACCATTCCCTGGATGGGGTATCACTACGTTCTTGAGATGAAGAGCTTCCTGGTACAGGGGCAACAAAACGCACTACTACTAACCGCGAATGGCATTGCCACGGTTCTCAACGATCGGTCAGAGTTGTTTAATCCTGAAACCGGAGTACCTGAGGTGTTGGGGAAGGAAAATGATCTTTTCGCCCATGAGCTTGAAAACCTGATTCAATTAGACGGGCAGCTAGCGGATTGGCAATCATTACGACCATTCATCTCCTATCACACGGGTTCGGTGAATCTGAGCTGTGAGTCTGATTATGATCCCTCCTCATTTTCGCTCAAACATTTGCTTGGATATTATGAAAATTATCTGTATGTCATGTTTGAAGTTAACGATACAACGTTACTGTACCGGGATCTGGAAAGGCGACAACTGGATACCAGCGACCAAATAAGGATGTTACTCCAGCTCTCGGACAATGTCTTGAAGCACTATATTATGGTCGCAAGGGCACCGGGTCGAATGAGTATCTATCTTGTGGATGACGAATGGAAGCTGCCATTAAATGGGGAGCCAGTAACGGAATTTATGGCAGATATGGCGGAAACAGAATTCGGTTACCAGGTCGAACTACGGCTTCCCCGGGATGTAGTTGGCGTTGGCACCCGAATTGGCTTCTTCGCCGTGGACGTAGATGACGAGGAGAATCGGACAATTGATCGTATTTTGGGTACTTCGCCCCAGGTTTCAAGCGGAGAACCTGCACAAATTCTATTGGACTCACCGGAATTAACAAAAATTCTCAAGGGGCTGGATCGCCCGCAATCAAGAATCTGGATCCTTGATAATCAGCAACGGGTCCGCGCAGTAGTGGGAGGGGTATCCGCCTCACCACCGGCTCAGCCTTCCCAAACCGATGAACCACTAAGTTGGTTTTCGTCGACCTATCGAACTTTCCGAGGGCATGTAGACGCACTTTTAAAGCGACCACCAGAGCGCTTTGCCGATATTTCCGCTGACATCACCCACCGACCCGACAAAATTTTCACCACCATATTGAAAGGAACGCCCAAGGTTGCCGAACGACCGTCGTTGGATCAAAAAGCTCAGATCATTGTCGCTGGCTACCCCATTAAGTCCGGTGATGAAATTATGGGAGCCGTGGTTGTTGAACAGAGCAGCCACGCCATACTGGCATTGCAATATCAATTACTTCGTAGTCTCACCCTGGTCACTATATTGGTTTTTGTTTTCGTACTGCTGGCTTTATTCACATTCGCATGGCGACTGACAGCTAGAATTGGGCGCCTGTATAACACCACAGAACGTTCAATCACGCCGGAGGGTCGGGTGTTGGAAGATCAAATACCTAGCCGTACCTATCCTGCGGATGAGCTCGGTGATCTTGGAAGAAGTATCACCAGTATGCTCAAACGCCTTTCTGGCTATACCCGTTATCTGGAAGAGATGCCGGACACACTCGCCCATGAAATGAATAATCCGTTGAATGTTGTTAGTTCCTCGCTACAGATACTGCAAACCGACATCCCCGGTGTCCAGAGCAACAAATACATGCAACGCGCGCAAAACGGAGTTAATCGGCTGCGCTCAATTCTTACCAATTTGACTGAAGCAGCCAATCTCGAAGATGCCATGCGGGGAGAAATAAAAGAACGCATCAATCTCCCCTCTCTGGTCTCCGACTTCGTTGACGGTTATCGAACCAGCTTCCCGAACCAGAAGTTCATCTGGGAACCGGGAGTAAGTGACATTTTTATCCAGGGAAGCCCTGACCATCTTGCGCAAATGCTGGATAAGCTTATCGATAATGCAGTTCAGTTCAGTCAGGAAAACAGTCCCATCATTGTTCGAATCCAGGAAAAAACGGATTTGGTGAACGTTGTCGTACTTAACGAAGGACAGAAGCTATCAGAAAATATCAGCGATAAAATGTTCGACCCCATGGTTTCATATGGCAAAACCAATGCTAAATATTCCCATTTGGGCCTGGGGCTATTTGTTGTGCGTTTAATTGCTGAATATCATCAGGGCAAAGTCTGGGCTGAAAACAGGGAGGACGTATCCGGCGTTGCGGTAACAGTTTCCGTTCCCGTTTTGTCCGCAGCCTGATTAAAAAATCATAAACATTGCAGTGGAACAGGCGCTAAAGGCAATCCCTAGCGAAAACATCCCGTTCCTTATTTTGTGTCAACCTGACCACAGTTACAAATCCGATTTTCCATTAAAACCATCAGGACTGGCTAAAACCCACGAGATCAGGATCGGGAACGGCAATAAATAGATCTAACGATGACATTTTCCTTTGGATGAAGCATCCACTTTGTTCCTCGATATAATTTTCCCTGAGGCTGCGCAACATCCAGACTCATCCCCTTCACCCGATACTTATCACCACCCCACATTGCCATCAACGACTGGGTTTCATCGCACTCTCTCACAGAAAAAAGCATGCAATATTGATACCGGGTTTGCGCAAAACGATGGGCTTTCTGCTCTTTTCTAAAATTAGTACAGACGTCTGGTGAGGCTTTTTTTGTCCAGTCCTGTTTTTTTAGTTGGCCCTTTTTATTCAATTGGTAAGCACGTACACCGCCGCTAATTTCCCCAACAGTGGTCGCCGGATAACTGAGACAAAAAGTCAGTAAAAGCCCAATTAGTATTTTCATGTTGTACTTAACCATTGTCTCAAAATCTTATTGTGATGAGTAGCAGGGGAAATCCGATTGCTTGTTCATTCCACCTCGCCCTGCCTCGATGATTTGATCCCATACTCGTGACCCCATACCCGGGAATTAGTGAGATAATATACTTTTCCTGTCCACCCGAATCCATACCTGAATCCATCCATGTCTCCTGATCGCGAAATTATACTCATTGACGGCTCTTCTTTTTTGTTTCGGGCTTATCACGCGATGGGCCGTGAACCACTGATGACATCGGACGGACGCATGACACAGGCCATCTTCGGGATGGTCAATATGTTACGCAGCCTGCTGAAGGAATGCCAACCCGATCATATTGCCGTCGTAATGGATGCCAAAGGAAAAACATTCAGACACGAAATGTATGAGGAATACAAAGCCAATCGGGCAGCGATGCCAGATGACTTAAGAGAACAACTGGCGTATCTGAAAAAAATCATCCCCGCCATGGGCCTACCACTTATTTCTGTTTCTGGGGTAGAAGCAGACGACGTGATTGGCACGTTATCAAAAACCTCCGTCGCACAAGGTTTCAGAGTCATGATCGTCAGCAGTGACAAGGACCTGACTCAACTGGTCAATGATAAAGTGGAAATGGTGGACACTATGAAAAATGTCCGGCTCGACCCCCAGGGAGTTCTTGACAAATTTGGCGTTCCCCCGGAGTTGATTATTGAATATCTTGCGCTGGTCGGCGACTCCTCTGACAACATTCCTGGCGTACCTAAAGTAGGACCGAAAACCGCTGTCAAATGGTTAAACGAATATGGGTCCCTGGATAACATCGTGGAAAATGCCGAAAGCATAAAAGGAAAAGTCGGTGAATACCTTAGAGAAAATCTGGATCAGCTTGCATTATCCAGAAGACTCACAACCATCAAATGTGATGTTGAACTGGAATGGGAACCGGAAGTCCTGCTGCTGGAGACTCCGGATTATGAATCCCTGAAAACCTATTATAGCGATCTGGAATTCAAGTCATGGTTGAAAGAAGTGTCTAAAGCTGGGGCTAGCGATGACCTTCATATCGATTCAAATTCCGACAACACTATTGAACCAGACACTGACGAGACCCAGGAAGAAACAGAACCCGCACCAGAAACGAACTATGAAACCATATGGGACCTGACCACTTTAGATGAGTGGATTCAAAAACTGGAGTCAAGTGAAATTTTTGCCATCGACACCGAAACCACTTCCATTGATGCCCATCTCGCAGAGCTGGTTGGATTTTCCTTCGCCGTTAATCCGGGAGAAGCTGCTTACCTCCCCTTGGGCCATCGCTATACCGGGGTTCCGACACAGATTCCGCTGGAGGACGCAATCGCCCGATTGAAACCAGTCCTTGAAAACCCGTCCCAAAAAAAGACCGGGCAGAACTTCAAATACGATAAAGAAGTACTGCAATACTATGGTATTAACCTGACCGGAGTTTCCCATGACACTATGCTGATGTCCTATGTACTGGATGCGGGAAACTCCCGTCATGACATGGACACCCTGGCCCAGAAACACCTCGGACGACAAACCATCAAATTTTCCGATGTCGCTGGCTCTGGCAAAAACCAACTGACCTTTGACCAGATTGACATTGACGCTGCGAGTCAATACGCCGCCGAAGACGCAGATATCACCCTACAACTCTACCAGGAACTCGTTGGAGAGCTTGAGCAACACCCCAAACTCCTGTCGCTCTTCCACGATATTGAAATGCCTCTGGCCTCGGTGCTAGCCAGTATTGAAAGCAACGGCGTCAAAATAGATGCCAGCAAATTATTGGAACAGAGCGCCGAAATCGCTAACAAGCTGGAAGACATTGAACGTCGAGCCTACGAGGTAGCAGGAGAGCCATTTAACATTGGCTCTCCGAAACAAATCCAGGAAATACTCTATGAAAAACAGGGCATTCCTGTTCTGCGAAAAACCCCTAAAGGCCAACCATCCACCGCAGAAAACGTTCTACAGGAGCTCGCGGTTGAACATGAGCTGCCTCAGCTTATTTTGGATCATCGGGGGCTGGCGAAACTAAAAAGTACCTATACGGATAAGTTACCGTTATTGGTTAATCCAAAAACCCAACGTATACATACTTCTTATCATCAAGCCGTCGCTGCCACTGGCCGCCTCTCCTCCAGCAACCCCAATCTACAAAACATTCCCATTCGGACCGAAGAAGGAAGCCGCATTCGGGAAGCATTTGTGCCTAAGGAAGGTCACATTTTATTGGCTGCGGACTACTCCCAAATCGAGTTGCGTATCATGGCCCATTTATCCGAAGATGCGGGATTGATTGACGCATTCGTCAAAGGCGCCGACATCCATAGCGCCACGGCGGCTGAAGTGTTTGATGTTGAGTTATCAACGGTGGACAAGGAACAACGACGACGAGCCAAAGCCATCAACTTTGGCCTAATTTACGGCATGTCCGCCTTCGGTCTCGCACGGCAATTGAAGATTCCGCAAAAAGAAGCAAAAACATACATCGAGATTTACTTCGACCGCTATCCCGGCGTAAAAACCTATATGGAAACCACCAAGGAAGCCGCTAAAGAAAAAGGATTCGTGGAAACACTCTATGGCCGTCGACTCAATCTGCCCGAAATCAACTCCAGTAACGCCGTTCGAAGGCAATACGCCGAACGAACCGCCATTAATGCCCCCATGCAAGGCACCGCTGCGGACATGATAAAGCTGGCCATGCTCAGTGTAGACAGCTGGATTCAGGAAAATAATTCACCGTCCAGAATTATCCTCCAGGTCCATGATGAGCTGGTACTGGAAGTTCCAGATAACGAAGCCGACCACACAGCAAACATCGTCTCCGACCTGATGTGCAGCGTAAGCACACTAAAAGTCCCCCTGATCGTAGACACCGGAAAAGGCAATAACTGGAAACAGGCCCACTAATATTGCTGGAACATTGCTGGGGTCAGAGTCGTAATTATTCTACTGCCCCCAAGTAACCAGGCATGTTCATCACCTGACTTTAGCTCGACTTCTCGAATAATGGGCACGAATAGTGGGCTCGACAATTACGACTCTGACCCCAGGCGCAAAGATATCCATCAAAATGCGAATCGCTATTGCACCACCGGACTTTGATCAATGGGACTCGTTATTGGCCCTGATTACTGACGCCTTCCGCTATATGGAACCGCTAATCAGTCCGCCCTCTTCCGCTAAAATACTAACTCCGATTTCCCTAAAACAAAAAGCCGAGAAGGAAATATTACTCCTTGCGACTCAAGACAATGATCTCATCGGCTGCTCCTTTTTACGAATCGAACCCACCTATTTGTATATTGGCAAAATAGCCATATCCGAATTTCATCAACGTCAGGGCATTGGTGGAAAATTTATTCGCCAGGCAGAACATATCGCCAAATCTCACCGCCTACCCCAACTAAAACTACAAACCCGAATCGAACTCGCCCAAAACCATCACGCTTTCCAACGCCTCGGCTTTGTCAAAACCGGAGAAACCACCCACCCGGGTTATTCCCAGGCAACCAGCATCACCATGACGAAATACCTCGATGTGGAATCAGTCAAGAACGACGGCGCTACCCCCAATTACTCCAGGAAATAAAAATTTCGAGCTACGCTCGAAATCAAAGGATCAAAAAACAAAGCACAAAGAGTCAAAGCGTCCTGGCAAGACGAAACCCCACGACGTTGAATGCCCCAGCAGCGGCGGTCCAGTTGCGACCCGCCGAACGAAGGACGCTCGGGCTGTCGAGCCAGGAACCGCTGCGCAAAACACGGAAAGAACAATTACCGCCCTGCTCGGCCAACCACGCTGCCCCGTCCTCTGGCGCCGATACATAGCTCGGATGCCAGCAGTCTTCAACCCATTCCCAGACATTACCTGACGTATCATAAACCCCAAAAGCATTCGGGGAAAAGCTCCCTACCGGCGCCGTAGACTCACCATCCCACTCGCTACCACAGTCAGCACAGTTTGCATTGCCGGCTCCAATGTCATCTCCCCACCAATACTGCGTATCTGTTCCTCCACGGGAAACGTATTCCCATTCCGATTCACTGGGAAGCCGGTATCGTTCTCCTGTCTTTTCCGATAGCCATGCCGCATAGGCTTTTGCATCATCCCAGCTCACGTTGATCACCGGGCGTAATCCTCTACCCCAACCTCTATCATGCGGTAGCCGACGATCCGTCGCTACAGCAAAAGTATCGTATTCATCGAATGTTACCTCGTATTGACCCATCGCGAATGGCTTAATGTTTACCCAATGCCGAGGTCTCTCATCGCTGTCCGCCAGAGAATCACTCTTATCAGAACCCATTTGATAGCGCCCACCAGGAATGAGTCGCATTTTCGGTCCTAATGTCCTTTCGTCCAAAAATTCATCCTGAAACACATCAGGTAACGAAGACCGCCTTTCTGCCGGAGTCCATTCGTCCCGAAACACCGTTCCAGGGCTCTTTTCATTTAATCCACCCAGGTTTAGAATGACCTGATCACCCTGAATCAACATGGGTTGTCGACCCCGAAGATGATGGGAGACAAAATCGGATAAGGACAACAAGGTTTCCGGAGTTCCGGTTAGTATCGGTTCAGTAATCGGCTCTGAAAGTACTTCAGAGGTATTTCTAATCCGTACTTTGATCCCTCTGGACTCAAGGTCTGCCGCAATTGTCTCAGCTACCAAACGAAACCCAGGATCATGGTTGATCTGTAATTCGGTGACGCCAAAAACACTCTCGGACCTTATCGATTCCCTCCATTGACTTTCCCCCATCTGATACCACCACCCATTCGCCACAATGGCCACCGCCATGATCAGTAGTAATGGCGTGATGAGCTGCCGGGCAAAATAGCGGTATGTCACCGGAACTGCCCTTTCTATCCATCGAGGTAAAATAAAATCCGTCACCCTTCCCTTACCCATAACCACGCCGGCATACAAGGCATCATTGAACGGGGAAACGGTTCCCATTGACGCTAGCTGACGCCCCACTTTCTCCTGCTCTTCCCGGGAGAGTTCAGTCTTCTCATTCTCAGTCCCACTGACCAGATTCATATCGATAGCCTCATTCCCCGGGTCATGCAGCCGTCGGGAAAACAGATCTTCATAAATCCCCCGAATGCGATCTTCATCACCGGGTTTTAGTCGATTAATTAAACGCTCCCTCAACCAAAATGGAATTCGACCCCGCTGACAACAGGGCAGGCGAACCACGCGCAACAGAACGATTTGGGAATTGGACTGAGGAGAACTTAATCCACTGGTATCTGACGAGGAGTCATTGAATAATCGACTCCATAAGAGTCGGGTCAGGGGCCATGCCAATTGGGGATACACCGCCATCGCTGAAAGCAGCAAAACGCCGTCTTCCCCTAACCAACGAGCCAACTGCGTATACCACTGCTCGGTGGATTCTGTGTTTTGGGAGGGGTGCTCAATGGACCATAAATCGGAATGCAACAATGTGTCTGGCAATAGCCCCTGAGTGGATCCGCCTTCAGGTTGCCCATCCATTCGACCAGTAAATGGTATTCCCTTCAAACTCTCCACCAATCGCCCGGAGAGATTACTTTGCTCCACAGACAAATAACTCACCCCCAATTGGCTCAGAAACGCTACTTCCCTGGGAGTGGGCTCCCGTAAAAACAATAAAACCAGGGACGACCACTGCACCAGGGCCTGCAACCAGTCAGGTTGGGCAACGGAAAGGCGATTAGACCAGGAACGGTCACAAATGGTCGCTGGATCATAGACCATCAACAATCTCGCGCCCACGGACTGGGTTTTTAAAGCCGCCAGTGACCTGACCTGCCGATCAATTTGGCCTTCCCGATACAGCGGCGCTGGCTGGTTTCGAAAGGAAAGCCAATGGCTTTCCAGTCCATTACTATTTAGTTCCTTACACAATACTTCGCCATAGGCACCAATCTGATCATTACGTCCGAAACTCTGGATGACTACCAACCACTGGATTAGAGGACGGCGATGTCTCCAAACCAGGTCGGGGATTCCGCTGTTTTTCACCGTCGCCTCCACGGTCAAACGAGCGTTTAGTCGGTTACTCCGGGCGCGCCCATGGCGTAGATTGGCAATCTGCCGACTATCATGGCCAGAGCGAATAAACAATCGGGTTGCCAGTCGCCCAAGTTCAATACGCAAGGGTTTTATTTCAGGATTCATCAGGTCTCTGGCGTTATACAAGACTGTACGATGTCGTCTCCATATCAACAGGATCAAGACACTGAGCAGTATAAAAGGGACAGCACCCAATAGATAACGAATAAACAGTTCGCCTTCGACCGTCTCGGGATTGGGAAAAGACTCGGTATAAGGAGCCGCAGGTATTACTACCGGAGTGGATTTATTTTCATCCACTTTGCTTTCAGAAACATCAGTTTGAGAAGGCGGTGGGGATGAGGATGGAGCTGGAGATGGAGATGGAGATGGAGATGGAGATGGAGATGGAGATGGGACATTCTGGTTATCCCGCAGAATTTTTTCAGTGGCTTTTTGATTGGTTTTTAGCGTCTGCCAATAATCAATGCCCCACCATGTCGCGAAACCCAGCACAATAATGCCCGCGAACAAGTACATCGAACGCCGGGTAATACGCTGCCTATAGAATTTCCGATCAAGAGCAAGTTCGACTTTTTTGGCTTCCGCCCCGCCTATTCCACTGGCCACGGAAACACCAAATTGGGTTATTGCCCATTGAGAGAAACAGTCTGTAAACCGACGTTGCTGGTTTTCACTTTGGCAAAACACCGGGGAAAGTAGCTGTCGATATTCATCCAGCGATTGCGGTACGTTTCCGGCACCCACCGCAATGAGCAATGCTCTGGCCTCCTTACGCTGACGAATGTCGATTATCATGCCATCCGCAGCGCTGGCGCGCTGATAATGGTCAATCAGGTCCTCTAACCCTCGACTCACCCTCTGAAGCTGTTCGATGGGTTTTAACATAACGCCGGGATTAACATTGTCGATGGTCATGTAGAGATCGGCTGAAGCACACAAACAGTGACGAACTTCATTGAAACACTGGTTAGAAACGCTCTTCTTTTTTTCCCTGACTATTTCGCCATTGGGCCAGCAGTCGATCCCGATTCCCTTGATCATCTTCGTGTTTCATCAATAACATTGAAGCGATGAGATTAAACTGAGCGACATCCATGGAAACAGATTCGTCAAGCATGCTCAGGGTTTTAACAAAATCAAGTAATTCCGAAGTGGTGGGCTTTTTACTTACCGGGGATTGTCTGAGAAATTCGTTCAGGCTAACGGTAGCCTTAATATCCACAGGGCATGCCATGTCCATGGAAATTCGATTACGTATAATTCGTTCCATGGCTTCTCCATCCGGAAAGTTGATATGGTGATAAACACATCGCCGCAAAAATGCATCTGGCAAGCCCTTACTTTCATTACTGGTGATGATCAGGACCGGAGATGATCACTTTCCCTATTGATGGAAAATTCACGCAGCTGTTTGCTCTCCCGATTCTCATAGACCTGAGGAATGGAGAACCGAAGTTTGTCAAACTCCATCAATAAATCGTTGGGAAAATCCTGGGGAGTTTTATCGATTTCATCGATTAGCACCACAGATCGTTCTGCTATTCGGGCCTGACTCTCCGCCCAAACCAGCTTATCGATGGCGTCAATACCTGATGGGCCATTAGCTTTGATAATGGCCGCCCCCAACACCCCAAGACCAAGAAATTCCAATACATCAATATCCTTCTGTGTATTTTCTTCATGGTCACCACTCCCCGAATACGCCGCCTGCATACGCCCTAAATAGTCCACCTGATAAAGCACGTCGGTATATTCGCTGGTAGAGCGGGAAATAAACTCCAACGGTGGCGCGCATCTCAACTGCCATGCCACACTGGCAGCGAGGTCCGTTTTCCCCACTCCAGGCTCACCGGTTAGCAACAATGGCTTCCCCAGATTCAACGCCACATTCACCGCCATGGCAAGATCCCCAGAGGCTTCATACAACCAGGGCTCCGACCAATGACTGTCCTTCCAAACATGAATCAGATCTTCTGACGGGATACCATTGACAGTCTGTTCCATGGGCATGAGGCACAGGGGCTGATATTGTTTAACAAAGGATTTCATGATGTTCTACCTTCAAGCAGAGATTTTTTGTCATGGTATGCCATGGTAAATGCATCCATGACATGCCTTTCGAGAGTGCGATAGTCAGGACATCCCGGATAGCCTTTCAGGGATTCCTTGATTGCCATAGCGACTGTTTCCTTGGTTCGGGTATCCGTTTCCAGCTGAAACGGACCTTCGGTGTCACTCCCGATCCATTCATCAATGTAACGATTAAATAAGTCCCTATTTTCGCACCACGTATCCATCACCTGCACCTCCTCTACCGGGGAAGGTCTGGTAAACAGGTTTCCAAAAATAGAAAAGGATCGTTTTTTTTCCTCAAGGGGCTCCCGCTGGAGCATGACCACCACCGGAGGGCCATATTGACTTGCGGCACAAAGGCGCTTACAGGTCTCAACGAGCTGCTTCGCGACTTCTAATGACTCATCATCATTTACTCCGCTGACATCGAATATCACTTCGTTGGATACAACATTGCCAAACAGGATTTCAAGGGCGTCGGCCATGGAAAACACGCTCTTTTGAGTACGACTGGCGACTTTAGCCACTATTTCTTCTTCCATGTCGCTGGCTGAAACGGCAATTAGCCACGGTTCCTGAATAACATCCGGGGTAACGTTTGACTGGTTTCGGGATAACCAGTATCGTTTCAATTTTTGGGCCACGTAGTTTCTAAAAACGAAACCTTCGCTCCGACGATAGTAGAGCACCGAAAATGGCCTACTCCGACCACTGTCCCCGGTTTGATACAGTTGAATCCGTATTGCCTCCCAGGCCTGTTGACGATCAAACGATTCAAGGGAATCCAGCGCCTGACCCAGAGAAACCATTCCATGATAGTTATTCTCATTTAACTGTTTGAGAATTGCTTTACACAACGCGCCCCATCGCTCCCCCATATTCACCAGATGTAAATGGGCCGCATCAATTTTTCCATGAGAACCACTAATAAGAGAACAGTCCAATGAAGCCGTTTGCCATGCAGTCAAACCTTTTATTGAGTCCGGTAGTTCATCTGCAGTGGGCATTGCGACATTGCCGAATAGAACGGGAATAATCGAACATTTGTTTTTTCCCAAATCCAGTGCCGTTTTGATCTCTTCTTCTACCCAATCAATGGATAATGAATTCTCACGACCTATTTTTTCCTGCTTTTGTCTTAGTAGCGACAGCCATTTCGGACCAATTACCACCAGCATCACCCGGGACTTCGGTAATACTTCTCTTAATACGTCTGCCCATTGATTACCCGCCTCGATACTCTTAAACCCATCTTTCGAACAAAACACCCGGGAATCAGAACCAAGCACCCCCCATAAATAATGTTGAAGAAAATCCACCTCCAAAGGGCAATCATCATTACGAAAACTGATAAAAACCTTTTGGTCTTCGTGGTTGAGATATTGCATCGCCTTAAAATGGAAAGGGCGGGTGTGAGATAGAATTAGCTGTGATTGCTACCTCCATGTTCGGCCTGAGTCCCTGCATTATTGAGCTTAAGAACACGCTGTAACACCAGTCTCGGGAAAAGCACACTGACGTTTGTATTTCTGAATCACTCCCCTGCCATTTTTTATACATTATTCTTCATTTTTCTCCATGATTCATCCATCGGGTTATTTCAACCGGATAGAAGTATAACCCTATTTTTAACCTGATTAAAACCGCTGTGATGGGGGAGAGGCTATCAAACAATTTAACTTTGCTACCCATGTTGCGGCCCCCTTCATTCTCACGATCCCCCATTGGAACACAGACCGATGGTGATTACGTTTTTAAGCCAATCCCCATTCTCTCAGCCTCGGTCTCTACAGTCGCACATAAATAATAGCGACTCTGGCTCTAGTCAATTCCACCGGACAATTCCAGGCACGAATTGAGTCTATCGGGAATGAATTTGATTCGTGGGGATACCGTAAAATCTCAATATTTTTTTACCATGCCCCCTCCATAAATCCATATGATGAGGTAGCAGAATGAAAGCCATGAACGTCACGAAGCAGATATTGAGAAGATCGCTATTAGGTACCTTACTATTCACATTCATGGCGATATCGAGTTTCGCAGATAGTTTTTCACCTTATGTCGCTGATCATGGAGAGATTAGCTTTCCAAAAGACTTTCGAACCAATATGGTACATCTTGGATCATGGTTCGTTCCTGAGGGTGGTGCGAGTGGTTTCCACGACGTCTATACGGAAAAAGCGACGGTTGAAGCGTATCGTAAGACAGGAATCTTTCCGGACGGTGCTACCTTGGTAAAAGAGCTTCGTGCTTCGAAAGCCGGTGATTATTCCACGGGTCAGGGGGTCAATCACGCCACTGATGGCATAAAACAGTGGTTTGTCATGATCAAGGACGAGAAGAACCGCTTCTCAGGCAATCCATTGTGGGGGAACGGTTGGGGATGGGCATTGTTTAAAACCGATAGTAACGGGAAAAACCTGGCGGCCGACTATCAAAAAGACTGCCTTGGATGCCATATTCCTGCGGAGAAAAATGACTGGGTATTTACGGAAGGCTATCCGACTTTGAACAAGTAATAAATAATAAATAATAGGGAACACGTGGTCAGTACAAAATAAAAGGGTGCTGGAGTCAGAGTCGTAATTATTCTACTGACCCCAGGTAACCAGGCATGTTTATCACCTGCCTTTAGTTCAACTTTGCAAATAATAGGGGCGAATAGTGACGACTCTGACCCCAAATGACACTTACTTCCAGGCAAAGCGTGGCTGGTCAAAATGAGCGACTCTGGTTTGGTTTCCCAGGATGCAGACTTCCCTGAACTGATACAGAATGGCCGCTGTAGGGGCGGCGATCCAGTTTTTACCGATGGGCATCCTTAGTACCGGGCCTGGGTGGGTATCGGAATTGGAAATTTCGCCCTGCTTCGGAGTTACTTTTTCTTTTATTTCATCATAGTCCAGCATGGGAGCATCTTCCCGCATGAGCTCCGCCGCTGGAATACGGTGTATGGATTCCACCTCATCCGGATTGGGTTTCATGTTTTCAGCTTTTCCACCCCAGAACACCAGAGGACTCATAACGAAACCAGATCGGGTAACGAAGTCATCCAAACGCCCGAGTAGATCAGCGCTGCCCAAAAACAGGTTGACCTCTTCCTCTGCTTCCCGTTTAGCAGCATCGAATACCGTTTCACCCTGGTCAATCCGACCGCCGGGTAATGCCCATTGCCCCGGATGGTTTCTCAGCTTTAGGGACCGAGTGGTCAATAATAAAGCCGGGGTCTGCTGCCAATCGTCATAGGCAGGTAAGTCCGACATATTGGCTCCATGGCCCTCTTCCACCACAATCAACGCCACCGCTGCGGATTTTTCGGCGGTTCTTTCTATGGCCTCAAAATTCGTTAGATTAGACTTAATTTTATTTCGGAGTTGTTGATCACATTTCATCTCAGGTCTACTGGCTCGCCATCATTTAGGAAGATATGGCTTGGATTATATTTCAGTGGGGTTCCGGTGACACGGTCTAACAGCATGGTCAGCAACTCGGATGGCGGATCAATTTTGCGGCATCACAATGGGTACTACGAGAGCGTCCACAATGGAGCATCCCTTTTCATGCACAATCACCGGATTCAGATCCACCTCACTAATTTCGCCGCGCAGGCCATAGACAACCCTGGAAAATTGCACAATAAGCTCACACAAGGCGTCGATATCCAGGGCAGGCTTGCCTCGCACTCCTTTTAGCAGTCGGCTTATCCGCAATTCAGAGATCATTTTCCTGGCAGCCATGGCATCAATAGGTGCCAGCTGTGACACCCGGTCGTCCATCAGTTCGACTAAAACCCCTCCTGCTGCAACCATTACTAATGGGCCGTATTGGGGGTCGTTTTTCATACCAATAGCAATTTCAATTCCCGCTTCAGCCATGGGCATGATCAGTACTTCCTTACCTAATCGGATACTTAGGTCTTCATAGGCAGTAGCTAATGATAGTTCATTTTTCAATGATAGTTTCACGCCATCCTGATCGGATTTATGCTGAATACCTCGCGCCGCGGTTTTCATCACAACTGGATAGCCAAACTCTTTCGCCTTTTCCAGAGCATAGTCCAGGTTGTCCACCAGATCGTGGGTAATCGTCGGCAACCCGAAATCACCCATTAGTGCCAGAGACGTCGCTTCACTACTTTCGTCAAGAGTCGAAAGGGTTTGTGTCCAGACATGCACTTTTTCCGGGTCAAGGATCATGTTGTTTCCGGTTGTTCCCATCTCAAGCTCATGCGGATTTTCCATGTTGTACGAAATCCATAGGCTATCGCGATAGTTCTTTAGATTACGCAAACTGCGCAACGCCACGTCAAGACCGTTGACCATGGGAATGCCCTCATGGCACAACTCCGCGGCGGTCTCACTCAAGCTGGTATAGGTAAAGCTGTTAATTACCAGCACCGGTTTTTCACTGTATTTATGCAGCTCTCTGATCACGTCAAACATAACCGGGTAGTGGGTAAAGCCATCCCGGAACTCAAACTCAAAGGTTAGCAATGAAGTCGCTGGATCGTCCAATAACGCTTTGCCACATTCCAAATAGGTAGTACCGGTATTCCGCCCCAGCGCTCCCATGGCATCCAGCGGATTATCCGGTTCCAATCCATATTCCAGATGGTCATCCAGTGTCGAACGAGTGTTTTCGCTGATCTCTCCGAAGCCGAGACCATAATCATCCGCCAAATCAATCATGAGTTCCCGCATCCCCCCGGAATCCAGTAAACCCGCGAGGTTACCGGCTCCCATTTTTTTATCCATGGAAAGCAGCATGGCAGTGACAATCATCTCGTCTGGGTCTTTTGTCAGTATGGCGCCATAACGCTGACATAAAGCAATGAACGCGTCATGATTCCCCACTATGGCGCCGGAATGACTCACCGCCAATTCGGCGCTTTTTTCCGTGCGCCCAAGCTTGGTAATTACCACGGGTATTTGTTTGCTTTTTGCCTTTCTCAACGCTAAAACGAATCCATCCACGTCTCGCACAGCTTCGAGAAAAATGGCAATCACTCTAGTAGAGGGCTGCTCTAACAAATAGTCCATATAGTCTGCCGCAGTGGCATTGGTTTCCTGCCCACTGGCGATGACATAGTTGTAACAAAATCTTGCGTCATTATTGGCAAGATAGGTCATCCCGGAGCCAGAGTGCGCAATGAAGCCAATGTGCCCTGGGGGTCGGGACGCCGGTGGATGATCAAAACTCACAAATACGCCGTGATCGTAATTGTAAAACCCCATGGAGTTACCCCCGCAAACCGGAACCCCGGCTTTCTGGGCCGCTTCTTTCAAACGTTGGGGCAATGGAGGTTCGGTGTCTCCTGCAAAATGGTTGCTCGCATAGATAACAATACCGCCAACGCCAATTTCCAGTGCCTCATAAAAACTGATTTCTAGCCCACGACCACTAATGGCATACACCACCAGGTTCGGTACTATCGGAAGTTGCTTCAAACTGTCATAACAGGTCTTTCCAAACAACAACGGATACTTGGGATTGACGGAATAAATTTCCCCATCAAACCCCCTGTGGACAAGTTGGTGGTGGGTAGTGGCTGCGAGACTACCCATCCGCTCCGACGCACCAATGATGGCAATGGATTTTGGAGACAATAAGCGTTTAAGCCAGTGTTCGGGCATTGTGATTCTGGTGAAGCAAACGGTGGGTGGAAAAAAGTAGTTTAGTAAAGCGGATCAAAGACGCAATTTCAATGTTTTATCCAGGTTTTTTTCAGACGACGGACACTATTGAGCCACAGACCATAAGGAGTAGAATGTTGCCCAGAAATATCCGAGGTAGATCCATATAGGAACCTAGATGATTTTGCGTTTATAAAGACAATATCCCCAAGTACGGTGATGAAGTATAGTGATGAAATACAGTGTTGGATTATTCTGACCCAATAGTTCTTTATTAGTCCTTCATTCTCATCCCCGTCAATCTGGAGCAAATACAATGAACGATGCCATCTCGATTACCATCAATGGCCCTATCATGGAAATTCTGATTAACAGACCACCGGCGAATGCAATTAATCCGGAAGTTTCCGACGGTATCTATAAAGCTCTAAGTAAATTGCAAACCGATCCTGAGTTACGGGTTGCAATCATCACAGGATCCGGTGAACGGATTTTCAGCGCAGGATGGGACCTTAAGGAACTGGCGAATATGGAGACCAACGAAGAAGCGCTGGATAGCTCACTGCAATGTCCCGGCGGATTCGCTGGTATCACCGAATTCTGGGATCTCAAAAAACCCGTAGTGGCAGCAGTTAACGGTATGGCGGTAGGCGGTGGTTTTGAAATCGCTTTAGCATCCGATATTATCATCAGCGCCGACCACGCCGAGTTTTTTCTACCGGAAATGCAAAGGGGGGTTTTGCCAGACGCTGGGGCGATCCAGATCCTACCACGAAAAATTCCCTATAACGTGGCCATGGAGTTGCTCTACACCGGACGTCGTATGGGAGAGGAAGAGGCAATGCGCTGGGGGCTGGTCAACCAGGTTTGCCCCGCAGACCAACTAATGGCAGCCGCTCGGGAAATGGCCAGCAAAATTGCCGGTGGAGCACCACTCGCTCTTCAGGCATTAAAGGAAGTGGTGCCTGCAATCCAGACACTTCCCATCGAAACAGCTTTTGCGGAAACCAAACCCGGTAATCAACGATTTCCCATTTACGAAAAAATGCTGATGTCTGATGACTTCATGGAAGGGGCCCGGGCCTTCGCCGAAAAAAGGGATCCTGTTTGGAAAGGCGAGTAATATTCTGGATGTGCAGCACTCCCTGATGTGCTGCACATCATCTTTATCAAATCCACTAGCCGATTAGCGCCATACGGGTAGACCATGTTTTTTTATCCAACCAGTCTTTCCAGCGGTTTCCATAGGACTCTCGGGACTTATGCAAGATATAGCGATAGCCAACGATATAGGTAATCAAAGCCGGCCTCTCAGTGGGCGCAGGACTGATTACACGCAAATAAGGAGTGTGATGTAGTACTTCCCCATTTTCGAAGCTGGGAGAAAACCAGGGTGAAAACGGATCGGAAGTCAGATTGGAAAACCTGTTTGAAAAGCGATTTCTTTTTTGGTTAGCATCACCAATCCGTGGATGGTGATCGCTATTTCTGACAAAAATTTTCTGTGTGGCCTTCTCGGAGAAAAACGGTGAATTGAAGGAATTGGAACTGCCATTGATGGCGGAGTAACATCGATTTATTTCGCTGGTTCTGAGTAAATGCATCAAATAGAAGTTATTTTTTCGAGACGATAGTCGCCCACAAAAATTATCTTTATTAGAGACATTGATCATATTCTCAAAATATGCCCACCCTTTGTCATCAAAAGCGAAATTATCCAGATTCGGTTTCCCAAAATGAGTTGTAACCAGAGGAATCGTATCAGTTGAATTATCGAGTTTCCTGACGGTTAGCCCAATACCACTAAATCGATGAAAGTACTTGGCCTTTCGCTTTTTTTCATAGTGGCCATTATTGATATGAATACAGCCTCCTGCCAACAAAAACCGTTCAGTGCCCTTCGGACCATCCAGTGACAGAATACCACCATGAACCATTCCCTTACAAAGCGCCCGGACATCATGACCTGAATCCCAATGCCCCTCAACTTTATGGACTGGATTAAGCGCAAGTTGAGGCTCTGATGCTATTCCAGTGGCAGCGAAGCTCCCCTGGGAAAAGCTCTCCAGCAACTGGACATGGGCATGACTGGCATCGCTGGGAATATTGCCTGCCAGCTCCCTCAACCGGGTCAGGGGTTCATCCGCATCATGACCTTCATCCATTTTTTTTATGGCATCGTCAGAAAACCCCAGACAACGCTCTACCAATAAATTGGATTTCTCAAAGGAATTATCCATCATACACCTCCGGTTTCACCCAAATAATGACAAACGGTTTCATAGCCTACCGTTTTGTCAAACCGGGTATAGTGAAAAAAATTATTAGGATGCCCCGATGCGATATCAATTTCCGTTTTACTAAAGTGGGCCTGGGTTTGCTTAACAAAGACCATTGGGGTTGCCGATCCCGATTTCGCCCGGACCACCACGGTCTTCGAATAAACCGGGGCATGAGTAAGGTAACTAATTATCTGTATCGGGCTACTACTGTCATCCTGATCCGAGAGCTCCGGGCTTTCCAATAACTCACTGGTACTAACTGGTTGTATTGTTCGAACACTAATGACATCCACCACTGTCAGTTTGAATTCCTGTTGGGATAACACCTCGATTGCATCTTCCATTTTCGGCGCTCCGGGAGGGTCGAGAACAACACCGGCATCCGTCAATGCAAAATCATGACTTGATACGATAGTCGTTATATCGGTCTTTTTATAGGATGCGAATATCTCTCGGGTCTCGGAAAAAGTCAGAAACCCAAATCCTTTGCTTTCGTGCTCTATAAGGCGCATGAATCCTTCCGATCTGAAGACCATGGTATCAATATTCGCGATACGGATATAACGTTCCGGCTCCACGGTGATCATTAGCATCGCCAACGTTTTACCACTTTGCTCGTCAATTTCCGTCATAAAATACTGCTGCTGCCCCGTAGGGAAATCAGATTCAACTTTCCACACCAAAGACTTAAGAGTCGGCAGTGGAACCGCATCAGGAAAGGGCGACAGTTTCTCCCCGACCCGGGGATTTGTGTCATTCATGATCCTCACCTCCCACTAACCTACTTACCTGCCTCGGGGCATAACTCAAAACCTGGGTATGATTGTATTCCGCGAGACTGACGATAAACTCCTTCATCTCCCGTTCAATTAACTTCGACTTCATACGCCCATAGGTCACAGTGAAACTCACCGAGCTGCGAATACCAATACCGCCAGATTCTTGCTCCAGGGGCTTTGATCGTCCAATTGAACTTTCTTCGACTTCCCCAAAAGGATCCTCATCCGGCTCTTCGTCCGGTTCCTCGTCTGGCTCTTCATTGGGTTCCTCATCTGGCTCTTCGAAAGGATCCTCGTTCGGCTCTTCATCCAGTTCTTCATTGGGCTCCCCGTCCGGCTTGGCAGGTTTGCCATCTTCGAAAACGGTATCACCCAGTTTGATTGTGGTGTTGTTACTAAGGTTAGTGGCTGCCGCACCCACACCAATAGAAAAACCAATGGTGAACTGTGAGGTGATTTGCTCTCGATAAACGGTCTCTACAGAGCGAGTGGTATTGTTAAAAAAAGTCTTGACAGTTTCTATACTGCCATCCGGGAAATAGTAGTCTTCGGTGGTGTAACATAAAGACCGATGTGTCTCTTTGGTCTCCGGGTTTGTGATGTTTGTAAAAATCATCACAATCAGTTTTTTAAATTTTTGTTTGTGAGGATTGGCCGGATCATCTGGTTGTACATCAATCCAGATTCGCGATACCAGATCGTGACCATCATCTCTGTTTTCTGTCGTTGATGGAGCATCCTGAGTCAACACATTGTTGGATGCGTCGTTGGATATATGATTATAAAAATCGGCTTCTTCTCTTGTTTGCAATTGGT
>JAALKB010000282.1 GCA_011088265.1 Gammaproteobacteria bacterium | reverse complement strand
TAACGATGCGACCATCACTATCGACTCTATCACTCGTCGCAATCTGGAAATCGAAGCGAGTCAAAATACGGCTAAAGAACATACTCTTATTCATCTATTCGACCAATGCTCTACCCCTATGGGGGCAAGGATGCTGGCTCGATGGTTTAACAGCCCTATACGAGACCGGGAAGCACTAGGTAAACGACACGATACCATCGAATGGTTGATGACTGATCAGCGTTATCAGGACATTCAATACTGGTTGAAACAGATTGGTGACATGGAACGAATTCTGGCCCGAGTAGCACTAAAAACAGCCCGACCCCGGGATCTACTGCGATTGAGAAATGCATTATTGGCCGTACCACAGTTGTTTATTTTCCTAACCAGCTCCGATAGTGACGCCATTCCTGTGCGGATGAATCAGCTGCTTGGTTCCCTGGAATTCGACTCTCAGTATGGGAATCTGCTGCAACGTGCAGTCAAAGACGAACCTCCCAGTGTGATACGGGATGGCGGCGTTTTAAAGGATGATTATGATGAAACGTTAAAAGAACTACGTCATCTGGAAAAAAACTCCAGTGGATATTTGCTCGAACTAGAAGAAAGAGAAAAGCAGAATACGGGAGTGACAACCCTAAGAGTTAAATATAACCGGGTTCATGGCTATTTTATTGAAATCCCCCGTTCCCAATCCGATACGGTACCTGAAGGATACATACGACGACAAACTGTCAAGAATGCTGAGCGATTTATTACCGAAGAACTCAAACTGTTCGAAGACAAAATTCTTAGCGCAAAAGGTAAGGCGCTGGCGAGGGAGAAATGGCTATATAACGAGCTTCTTGAAACCCTGATTCCAGCAGTGGGCCAACTACTCCATTGCGCTCAGGCTTTATCTGAGCTGGATGTGTTGAACAATCTCGCTGAACGGGCGCAAACGCTCAAACTAAATCGCCCCACACTGGTGGAAGAAAATGTATTGCAATTTTGCACTGGCCGTCACCCTATCGTTGAAAAAGTTCTTCAAAGTGACTTTATGCCCAATTCCATTGATCTCCATGCAAATCAAAAAATGCTGTTGATCACGGGGCCAAATATGGGTGGGAAAAGCACTTATATGCGCCAGGTTGCTGTTATCACATTACTGGCTTATACCGGATCTCTGGTACCCGCTGAGTCTGCCAGGATCGGTCCCATTGATCGGATCTACACTCGAATCGGTGCTGCTGATGATCTTGCCGGGGGCAGATCGACATTCATGGTTGAAATGACAGAGATGGCTCATATCCTGCGAAATGCGACCGAGAAAAGTTTGGTACTCGTGGACGAAATTGGCCGGGGGACCAGAACCTTTGATGGGCTGGCACTGGCTTGGGCCTGTGCGACCGATTTGGCTCAAAGAATTCGGGCTTTTGTTCTGTTTTCTACGCACTATTTCGAGATCACCGCCCTTGCCGAGCAATTGGAGAATACCAGTAATGTCCACCTTGACGCTGTAGAACATGACAATGAGATCGTGTTTCTATACAACGTGAAAGAAGGACCTGCCAGTCAAAGCTATGGGTTACAGGTTGCGAGCCTTGCGGGAATACCCCAGAAGGTCATTCAGAACTCTCGACAAAAACTGAGTGAACTGGAGGCTCAACACGATGGGTTAGTGAACGAGGAAAAAAAGACAGACTGCGTTGGCCTAACGCCAGAAACTTCCTCCGCTACTTTTCCACAGTTAAGTTTGTTTAGTCAGGACTCGCCAGAGGAGCAAGCAGCGCTGGCCAAACTAAAGGCAATAGACGTTAATGAAATTTCACCAAGACAGGCATTGGATCTTCTGTACGAGCTTGGTCAGATTCTCAACCAAAAAAATGGTAAATGACCATTACTGAAAGGAAAACCTGAATCGACTTAAAATTGATTGAGAAATCAATTCAACTTATCCCTATTTACCAATCGAAATTTAATACCAGGAAGAAATAACATGACTTACGTAGTAACTGAATCCTGTATTCTCTGCAAACACACCGACTGTGTTGAGGTTTGTCCAGTGGATTGTTTCCATGAAGGTCCGAACTTTTTAGTCATTGATCCGGAAGAATGTATAGACTGTAGTTTATGCGAACCGGAGTGTCCCGTTGATGCAATTCTAGCTGACGATGACTTGGCTGAAGATCAGAAACACTTTTTGCAGTTAAACGAAGAACTAAGCGCAATTTGGCCTGTACTTACTGAAATAAAGCCCCCTCCAGAGGATGCCGGGAAGTGGGCGGAAGTTAAAGATAAACTTCACCTGCTGGAACGCTAGAACAACCAGAGATAGGAGCCCATAGGGGCCCACTAAAATTATCTATTTGTTAGCATCATCCTGAATGAAAACTGAAACAAACTCCACTATCTATCTAGCGGATTATCGTCCACCTGCCCATCGAGTGGTAGAAACCCACATGGATATTCTGTTGGGCTTTGATAACACCCGCATCCGAACCGTTCACAAAATTCTACGGCAGGGCCCCCAGATCAGTGAACTGACTCTCGACTGCGGAACCATGGAAATTGAGTCGATCAGGATCAATGGTGCTGAGCTGTCAGACGTTGCTTTTGATTTTTCCGAAAATCAGCTCACTATCCCCCATGACGGCGACGAATTTACCGTGGAGATTGTCAATCATATTTCGCCGTCAGAGAATATTGCCCTTAGTGGCCTTTATAAATCCGGGAATATGCTGTGTACTCAGTGCGAAGCAGAAGGTTTTCGCCGAATCACTCCTTCCGTAGACAGACCCGACAACCTTGCACTGTATCGCGTAACATTATCAGCGGACAAACGATTGTTTCCCGTGCTGCTATGTAATGGTAATCTGGTCGATGCTGGCGACTGCTCAAACGAATTATTCGATGGCCATGGCCATTTCACCACTTGGGATGACCCCTTTAAAAAACCAACCTATTTATTTGCTATCGTTGCGGGCAAGCTTGATGTTTTGGAAGATAAATTTATCACTCAAAGTGGCCGGCATGTCGCACTTAAGTTTTTCGCCCGGGATCGGGACATTAATAAATGTCGCTACGCCATGGGTGCACTGCAGCGCTCCATGCAGTGGGATGAGGAAGTCTACGGTCGGGAATACGATTTAGATGTTTATCATGTGGTCGCCGTGGGAGACTTTAATATGGGAGCAATGGAGAACAAAAGCCTTAATGTTTTCAATACTAAATATGTTTTGGCAGATGCCAGCATGGCTACGGATGCGGATTTTCACAATGTAGAAAGCGTCATCGCCCATGAGTACTTTCACAACTGGTCTGGTAATCGTGTTACTTGCAGGGACTGGTTTCAATTAAGTCTAAAGGAAGGTTTTACGGTTTTTCGAGACCAGGAATTTAGTGCAGACATGGGGTCACCAGGCGTTAACAGAATTAATGATGTAAATGTACTTAGAACTCACCAATTTAAGGAAGACGCGGGCCCAATGGCCCATCCTGTTCGGCCTGAGGCTTACCAGGAAATCAATAATTTCTATACAGCAACGGTATATAACAAGGGCGCCGAAGTTGTAAGAATGATACGAACGTTAATTGGACCGGAAC
>JAALKB010000047.1 GCA_011088265.1 Gammaproteobacteria bacterium | reverse complement strand
AATAAACCATTAATCTTGGAAAATATTTCATTCAATCGAAAAAAGAACTAGAATAACGATTCGTTTAATGCTGCGCAATTTTGGGGAAAGAATCCACATATAACTGAGGATAAAACCGAGAGTCTTATGAGCAGGAAATGGTATTCATCTTAATAGAGGTATATATAAGATAGTGTTATAACCCTAAATGATAATCTTTTTACTTCTCCATCGTTGCATACTAATACGGAGCGTGGTCCACTTCAGCTCAGTCGGGGTAGAATGACTGGTCAGTTTAATATTGTTACCGGATGAATAATTTAGGGCTGTAGATAACAATATGAATTACCTACACAAAACCACACAAACGGGGCGGCCACTAAAGGCAAACACCCCTTAATAGTGGTCTGTCCCTGAGATGTCCCCACAAATTAGCCATTTAAAAGAACAGATGTCAAATACGTCTGAACGTTGCGTACTGCCCGCTCGATCACATCAGATGGGCATTTGAGCCTGTGCTGTTTGATCAATAAACGAGTCATAAAGATAACAGGGTAAGGGCAACGTTTGCTTGAAGAGTTAATCCGAATCTGCTTTATCATACCCGCGTCTTTAGCAAATACCCCCATTGCCCAAAGCATAAACAGCGCACAGACAACCAATAAGCATAAAATAGCACGCCGATCCGGATTCTTCGAGGGATACCGGGATAGGGTGACGCCATATTCACTCGCTTTGGTATCTCGGAACCCGGGTTCAATCTGCATACGGGTTTTGTATAGGTAGACGATCTGCTTGGCGGTTCGGGTACGTAAAGAAAGAGAGGCCACTAGAATCCAGGGGTCCGTTTCCCTTTGGCCAGGCTTTCGGGTTCGTTCACACCGTCGTTTCTGGCCTTTTGTGTTGAGGGTTTTACGACACTGTCCGGGCTTTCTATACCGGACCACCCAGGTGAATAACGGATGACTTTTCACCCATTCGCAGACCTTCAATGAAGTGGGCCTGGCGGTCGCCTTACCAAAGATACTTTTGACGCTAAACCATTGGGATGACTTCGTTTGCTGACGAAGATAAAGGCTTCCCCTGACCCGGCCTAACCAATGCCCGTGGTGCTGATTTTCAATGTACCGGAAGAAGGGAGTTTTGAATCCGCCGTCAGCGACAATAATGGGGCGACAATGCGGTGGCAGGAAGGTCGCAATCTGATCGATAAAACGATGTTGGACTTTTCGATTACCGTAATCGCATTGAGGATGGACTTCCTCATACAGCGTCACCGATTGTCCGCCCAGTGGGACGGATGCACCCAACAGCTGCCAATGCTGATCCGCGCGCAGGGGAGACCAGTCAATCAGGATAATCGGCTCATCAATGCGCCACAGTAATCGATCCACTATTGACCGGTAGAGTCCGCCCCGCTCTTTGTACAGATGGGGATTTGATAACAGGCGATCAATACGTTTGATCTTATGTTTGTCGTATACCTGACCTCGTAACCCGCGGCCTATCGCCGTGACATTAGCTCTGGCACCGTGGACGATGGCATCCACCGCACAAACCAACGCGCGAAGCCTGGCGCCATGGATAGAAGGAACGGACTGAGATAACAACGTGTGTAATACTTTGGCTGTGTGCATCAGGTTCTCCGAAAAGTGAAGCGTTCGGAGGAAAAAATCTGGTGCACACGCTGTTTTACCTAAACCTTACCCGTTATTTCGTTGATTTCAATCACTATTTTCTGGGGATATCTTAGGGGCTGTCCCCTATTTACATGTCTCCTATTTACCCAAGCTAAGGTTTGATATAGGAGTATCCCATCGCTTGTAGTTTGGCGACCTCTGCTACACCACTAGATACAATGTCTTCTTCTGAAACATCATGGAGATCGGCCTGGTAATCGACTTTCCGTCCGTTAATGGTATTTGCGCAAACGTGGAATCCGACCCCTTGGTCTTTTAGTCCAGCAATTTTAGCGGCGATTTCGTCATTTGCGCTTGCGCTCTTAAATTTTGGTACGCGTGACAATGCATCAGGTTCTAGCAGCATGGCTAGGCCATTACCATGTAGTACCACTTTCAGATCGAGATTTTCTTCTCCAACAGCGTTGATATGATTTTGGATATTTCGAAGTGCACCAGTGTGCTGTTTGGGGTTGTCATAATTAATATGGTAAACCACTTTTTGCTTGGCATAACCTGATTCGGCGTTGACAATGCTGCTACTCCAGAATGCAGCAGCTAAGATTGTCACTATAGCTAATTTAAGAATGTTGTGCACGAATTCGCTCCAATTGATGGTTTGTCGGAAGTAAGATTCTAGCACCAAAATTGAAATTGCCATGTTAATGGTGATAGCACCGAGCCTGTGTTTGGGTGCTTTCTCGTTGCCGAAAAATGAACCGCAAGTCGGTTTGCGGTCCATTTTTGCAGTAAGGCGGTAGCAGGAAGGTTATCTCGATGCTCTCAACATCCATGCCGTTTTTTCATGCACACGCATTCGGTCTGAAATTAATGAAGCAGAGGATTCGTCATTTGCCTGTTGTGCCTGGGTTAAAACGATTCGACAGATTCTGACTACCTGTTCGTGGCCTTGAACCAGGATCTGAATCATTTCCTCGGCCTCGGGTATATGCTCAATTTCCTTGATTTCACTGAGTTTGCTGAACGATGCATAAGTGCCGGGAGCTGGCATGTCCAGAGCCCGAATTCTTTCCGCAATTTCGTCAACGGCAACCGATAGTTCTGTGTATTGCTCCTCAAACATGAGATGTAATTCACGAAACCTGGGGCCACAGACGTTCCAGTGAAAATTATGGGTTTGAAGATAAAGGGTATAGGAGGTGGCTAAGAGGCCGCTTAATCCGTCGGCAATCACTAGTCTGTTTTCGGCGCTAATTCCAATATCTATTTGCTTCATTATCATGGTCCAATTTGGAGTTGACGGGCTTCAATGATTTGTGATCATCGATCTTGTTTTGTAGTGGAATCATAATGAGTTTCTGTTGATAAATAAAATTGATTGTTTATATTTCTTTGATAGTTTTTAGCTATTTATCTCTCTTTGTCCTGGTATTGCTATAAGATTCCCGGCCATGTGTCTTTGGTTGCCAATGAAAGGTATTCCACTGAAAGATACTGGGAGTTCGCCCCATGTTAATAAAACCGCTAATGCTTCCGAATTGATTAGGCAGCATAACGAACTGGGGCGATGAATAATAACGATAGATGGTGATAGAGAATGAAAGCAGCCTGGTTTGAACGTTCCGGAAAAGCGGGTGATGTTTTGATAGTGGGTGACAGGAAAAAGCCCGACCCGGGTCAGGGAGAAGTGCGGGTCAGATTATATGCATCAGGAGTTAATCCTTCTGATGTGAAAAAAAGAGCGGGATTCCAACCTGCGGGATTGGACCTAACTGGTTTTGTCATTCCTCATAGTGATGGTGCTGGTGTGATTGAAGAAGTTGGTGCTGGCGTGGCCCAGTCCCGGATTGGTGAAAGAGTCTGGGTGTATCAGGCGCAATATCAAAGGCATCAGGGAACGGCGGCAGAATATGTATGCCTACCGCAACAAACTGCAGTGAGATTGCCGGATCAAGCTGATTTTTCCATTGGCGCATGTATTGGAATTCCTATCATGACAGCCCATCGATGTGTTTTTGCCGATGGGGATATTAAGGGAAAGACAATACTCGTGACGGGTGCATCCGGGCGTGTTGGGCACTATGCGGTGCAGTGGGCAAAACTATTCGGCGCCAGGGTAATTGGCACAGCGGGTAATAAACATCGGTGTCAACTTGCAAAGGACTCTGGCGCTGATCATGTCTTTAGCTATAAAGAAACAGATTTAGCGGATCAGATTATGCAAGTCACTGATGGTGAAGGAGTGGACCGAATTGTGGAGGTTGAGTTCGGGGATAACATTGAAACCAGCTGTCAGGTATTGAAAACTTCTGGCACTATTGCCAGTTACTCCTCTTCCCGGGACCCGGAACCCGTTCTGCCTTTTTATCAGATGATGTTTAATAACATTACTGTGAAAACGGTATTGGTGTACAACATGCCTGAAGAGGCAAAGCGCCATGCAATCCAGGATATCTGGCGAGCTCTGGAAAATGGACAACTGATTCATCGAATCGCCAGACGCTATTCACTGAATGATATCGCTGGTGCTCATGAGGCCATAGAAGAAGGCGGTATGGATGGTTGCGTGGTGGTGGACATTGAATAATATTTCCAGGATCTCAAATCCACTAACTAGTTTCATGAAAGGGTTTCTTATCGGAGTTGGCCTTACTGCACTGGTCGCGCTAATTGTTGGGTTAACGCTGGATATTAGAAGCTTTGATCGAACGTCAGGCGGTTATGAGTATCCCTATGACAATTGGACGGGAGAAATTATTGATTTTTCTTCCATGTATCAAACCTCGGAAGGTCTTTATCAAAAAGGATATGTGATCGACCTGTTTTTCAATTGTAACCATGGACTGATTACCTGGGAGGTGTTTGGTGTTTTTAAAGGAGAGTTTAGAACGTTCTCTGAAAGAGCAATCGTTGTCCATCGACCCCAGGATGAATGTGAGTCCCGGGGTTTTAATACGAATTCCTGGGCGATTAGCGACCTTTTATAGGATTTAGATTATAGCATTTGGATTCGGTGTGATTTAGATAGTTGTAGTGTAGATAATTGTGATCTGGATAACGGTGGCTTAGCTATTGCTCCAGATTAGCTGGGGAAATCGGTGACGTTGCCAATGAGCGTTGAATTAGCGGTAACGGGGGTTAGCGATAACCAGGATTAGCGGCAACTAGGATTAGTGATAATGGGTAAACTGAAATAGATGTCAGGAGGGAAGATAAGAGTCGTATTGGTACCGAGGAAAGGACTTGAACCTTCACGGGCTAATGCCCACTAGCACCTGAAGCTAGCGCGTCTACCAATTCCGCCACCTCGGCACTAATTGGAGTTTGGACTGTACCGATTGTTATAATTATTGTCAATTCCAGATTGGAGCTCAAGAACTGATTATCTACATTTCCCTATGTCATTCGGCTGGGAAATTGGGTATCCTCCGCGGATAAAATCTACCGTGATAAGTGATAGCATGCTAAGTCCCAATGAGCTTTCAGAATCCCTATCTAACGCAGACCAACGTGTCGTTGCGTTAAGGGGGTTTCTTTGACTATGACGCAAGGAAAGAGCGACTCGAAGAAGTTAATTTAAGACTCGAGGATCCCACTATCTGGGATGTTCCAGAAGAAGCGCAAAAACTGGGTCAGGAACGGGCTAGTCTGGATGATTTTGTTCGTGGTTTGGATGAACTATCGAGAGATATTGCAGATGCATTGGAACTGCTTGATCTGGCAAAAGCTGAGAATGATGAGGAAACCATGGCTGAGGTTTCCGTCGAAGTCGGAAGTATTGTTACAAGACTTGAGCGACTAGAGTTCCGACGGATGTTCAGCGGTGAGGCTGATGGGAGTAACGCTTTCATCGATATTCAGTCTGGATCCGGGGGTACTGAGGCCCAGGACTGGGCGGATATGTTATTGCGAATGTATCTGCGTTGGGGGGAAGATCAAGGTTATAAGCTAGATATCATCGAGAAGTCACCCGGTGATGTTGCAGGGATAAAAAGTGCGACAGTTAAGATGACGGGTGAATATGTTTATGGACACCTTCGAACTGAAACCGGTGTTCATCGTTTGGTGAGGAAAAGTCCTTTCGACTCCGGCAATCGGCGACACACCTCTTTCGCATCGGTTTATGCCTATCCGGAAATTGACGATAGTTTCGATATTGATATTAATCCAGCTGATCTGAGGGTAGATACCTATCGGGCCAGTGGTGCAGGTGGACAGCATGTGAACCGAACGGATTCGGCGGTCCGTATTACCCATGAGCCTACGGGTATCGTGGTGCAATGTCAAAATGATCGATCCCAGCACCGAAACCGGGCGGAAGCGATGTCAATGTTAAAGGCCCGTCTGTATGAGGCTGAAATGCAAAAGCGAAGGGATGTACAGCAATCAGAGGAGGACAGCAAATCCGATATCGGATGGGGGAGCCAAATACGATCCTATGTGCTTGATCAGTCCAGAATCAAAGATCTGAGAACAGGGGTTGAAACCGGTAACACTCAGGCTGTGTTGGATGGTGCACTGAATCAGTTCATCGAAGCGAGCCTCAAAGCGGGCCTTTGAACACGTCGTATCGTTCAGAAAATACGATTGTAGGGTTGTTACAGCAACGGTATCGTCGTCAATATTTTTTTAGCATTAAACTGAAGATTAACCATTGATTATGAGTGAAGAAAGCGAACAGATTCAGCAAAGACGGGAAAAACTAACTGCACTGAGGAAGTCTGGCAATCCCTTTCCCAATGATTTCAGGCGGGATGCATTTGCCGCTAATTTGATGAGCCAATACTGCGATGACAAGGAAACCGTGGCCAATAGTTCCATTCGGGTAAAAGTGGTTGGCAGAATGATGTCTCGAAGAATTATGGGTAAAGCAAGTTTTGCGCATATTCAGGATATGACCGGAAGTCTTCAGTTATTCCTGCAAAGGGATAACCTGCCCGAGGGCGTTTACAACGAAGAATTTAAAAAATATGACATTGGCGACATCATTGCTGTGGAGGGGGAGTTATTTCATACGAAGACAGAAGAGCTAAGCGTACGCGTTGATACTATTCGTTTGATGACGAAATCCTTAAGACCATTACCAGAAAAGTTTCACGGACTAACAGATCCAGAGACTCGATATCGGCAGCGTTATGTCGACTTAATTATGAATGGAAACAGCCGCGACGTATTTAGGAAGAGGGCAGCGTCTATTCAGTATATTCGGCAGTTTCTGGTGGAGCGGTTGTTTCTTGAAGTGGAGACGCCGATGATGCATCCGATTCCTGGTGGAGCAGTGGCCCGACCTTTTAGTACGCACCATAATGCATTAGACATGGAACTTTTTCTCAGGATTGCACCAGAGTTGTACCTGAAACGGTTAGTGGTCGGCGGTTTCGAAAGGGTGTTTGAAATTAATCGAAACTTTAGAAACGAGGGAGTCAGTACCCGACACAATCCAGAATTCACGATGTTGGAATTCTATTGGGCTTATGCGGACTATCGGGACCTGATTGCGCTTACCGAAGAGATGGTCCGTGGAGTTTGTGAATTGGTGACGGGTAAACAAAGAATTGAATATCAGGGCATGGAGATTGACTTCTCTAAACCATTCAGGCAACTCACCATGTTGGAATCTATTGTCCACTATAATCCCGATCTCAGCATTGAAACTTTAACTGATTTGTCATCTATTCGATCGTTATGCGGTAACCTTGGAATCGAACTGAAGGACGGATATGGGATTGGCAAGTTACAAACTGAAGTTTTCGAAAAGCTGGTAGAAGATCGTCTGGTTGAACCAACGTTTATTACCGCATATCCCGTTGAAGTTTCGCCTCTATCTCGTCGTAATGATACAGAACATGAAATTAGTGATCGCTTTGAGTTCTTTATTGCTGGTAGGGAAATCGCTAATGGGTTTTCAGAATTAAACGATGCCGAGGATCAAGCCGAACGTTTTAGAAAGCAGGTTGAAGAAAAAGAAGCGGGAGACGATGAAGCAATGCATTATGATGGGGATTATGTGAGGGCGCTGGAGTATGGGATGCCTCCGACGGCAGGAGAGGGTATTGGCATCGACCGACTCATCATGCTGCTAACGGACAGTCCGTCAATCCGTGATGTGTTGCTGTTTCCTCATATGAGGCTCGAGGGATAACCAGTTAGGAGGGTGACAAGGCCCGACACGATTTTGCACGTATCGGTAAATAAACGAACAGCGGCACACGCCTGTTTTAGGTCTTGAGGGACTGCGGTGACTGATGATTAAACCACTAGAGCTGTTTATTGGTCTGAGATATACAAGGGCCAGGAGACGAAACCACTTCATTTCGTTCATATCAATGACATCGATGTTGGGTGTCATTCTTGGGGTCTGGGCGCTGATTACCGTCATGTCCATTATGAATGGATTCCACAAAGACTTACGGGACAGAATTCTATTTGTTGCTTCCCATGTTACGGTGAGCGGCTACGAAGGCCTGCTGGACGATTGGCAGGAGACCTCTGTCGCTGTGGCAGATCACCCCGCGGTTGCATCCCAGGCCCCATTCATTATTGGTCATGCAATGCTAACCAAAGGAAGTCAGGTTACCGGAGCGCTTATTCGAGGTATTGATCCACAAAGGGAGCGAAGTGTTTCTCAGGTGATGGATCACATTGTTGAGGGTAATCCTGCTGCGTTAACATCGGGCAGTTTCGGTATTATTCTGGGCAAAGAGCTGGCGCGTAATCTAGGAGTTTCCCTTGGAGAAAAAGTCACAGTTTTGGCTCCAAAGGGTCGTGTTACTCCGGCGGGTTTACTCCCCAGGCTGAAACGGTTTACCGTGGTTGGGTTATTTGAGATAAAGATGTACGAATACGACAGCGGTATTGCCATGATCCATATCGACGATGCTGCCAGATTTTTAAGTATTAAGGGAAAAGTCAGTGGACTCAGGCTGAAGCTAAACGATGACGAGCAAGCGAGGCGGGTTCGGTTTGAATTGAATCAACAGTTTCAGGGGCAGAGGAAGGTTAGGGACTGGACGTTGGAGCATGCCAATTTTTTCCGGGCACTGGAAATTGAAAAACGGGTTGTTTTTATCGTTTTGCTGCTGATTATCGCAGTGGCTGCCTTTAACATCGTATCAACACTGGTGATGATTGTGACTGATAAGCAATCAGATGTAGCTATTTTGAGAACTCTCGGGTTGAGCCCCAAGAGCGTGATGAGAGTGTTTATGGTTCAGGGAACCGTGATTGGGGTGATTGGTACGTTTATCGGCGGAGTGCTTGGCGTGCTGACAGCTATGAATATTGAAACCATTATTCCCGCCATCGAAGAATTCTTTAACACCGAACTGTTTCCATCCGATGTTTATGTGATTAGTGACTTCCCCGCTGAAATGCGTTGGTCCGATGTAGTAAGGGTTATTCTGTCAGCATTAACCATGAGTTTTCTGGCCACTGTTTATCCAGCCTGGAAAGCGTCCAGGGTGCAACCCGCGGAGGCGTTGAGATACGAATGAGTGAGCGATACCAAAAACAGCAAGAAAACAGGAGTGCACTGCCGCCGATGTCCATTATCGAATGTGTCGATGTATCAAAGACCTATTCAGAGGGAAAGTTAACTGTGGACGTGTTGCGTGACATAAATTTTTCTGTTGGAGTTGGTGAACAGGTCGCGGTAGTTGGTGCATCGGGTTCCGGGAAAAGCACATTGCTTCATCTTCTTGGTGGGTTGGCTGACCCTACCGAGGGACGAATCATGATTGATGGCCAGGATATTAATCAACTTTCCCAGTCTGCCCGGGGAGAACTGAGAAACAGTGCCTTGGGCTTTGTCTATCAGTTTCACCACCTGCTTCCAGAGTTTACCGCCCTTGAGAATGTTGCGATGCCACTTTGGATACGAAGAATGGACTCTAATGACGCAATCACACTGGCTGAAGATATGCTGGCTAAAGTGGGATTGGAAAAAAGGATGGGTCATAAACCTGGGGAATTGTCCGGGGGGGAGAGGCAGCGTGCCGCCATCGCCCGTGCACTGGTGGCTAAACCCAAATGCATTATGGCGGATGAACCCACAGGGAATCTCGATACCAAAACCGCAGAGTCCATTCATCAGTTGATGCTTTCCTTGAACACAGAATTCAAAACCAGCCTGATTGTGGTTACCCATGACATGAATTTGGCAAGAAAGATGGAGCGAATCGTTGGTATTGAAAACGGACGAATAGTGAATAAATCAGATAACTAGACTAACACCTGGCACTCTATTCATTTGTCCAGACGGACCTCGAGGTTTTTCACGAGATTTCTCATGAGATTTCACATCGGGAGCAAGCCGTCGTTAAGAGTAGGATGTGTTCAGATCTGAGTAACAGAGATTATTTTCCACAGCCATTGGGAATTATGATCTTATCCCCATATACGATCAACTTTCTTACTCATTTCCAATAACTAATCAGCCTCAATAACCGACCAGGTTGTACTAAAGCCAAGTATGAACGAAGACGTCACTGTAGAAGTGGTTACTGATTTAGCCCGCCCAGAAGATGTACTCCCAACGGTTCTCCATCTTCTTCCGCTAGAGAAAAAGCCCTTCTTTCCGGGCCAGGTTCTCCCAATCATTCTTGATTCCAGGCGTTGGGGGAAAACCCTTAAAGCCATACAGAAATCAGGTCACCGAGTTGTCGGCGTCTCTTTTACCGACGGAATAAGACCCGAAGCTGTTGAAAAGAAAGACTTTCGAAAGATGGGAACGGTATGCAAAATTCACCAAATGGAAAAGCATGACGATCAGTATCATGTGGTTCTGGCAGGTATGCAACGTTTCCAAATTGACAAATGGGTTTCGGATAAACGTCCTTTCACGGCTCAGGTTAGCTATTTTCCTGAACTCAATCCTAAACCAACCACTGAACTTAAGGCGTACACAACAGCCATTGTAAATATCATCAAGGAATTGCTCCCGCTTAATCCGATGTACGGCGAGGAGTTGAAAATGTATCTCAATTACTTCGGAACTGGTGAGCCATCTCGACTAGCCGATTTTGGCGCTAGTTTAACCACCGCTAATGCGGTGGAAATGCAGGAGATTCTTGAGGCTGTTGAATTGTTGCCTCGGATGGAAAAAACCCTGGTTCTGCTACAAAAAGAAGTGGAGGTAGCGAGAGCCCAGACTGAGATAAGACAGCATATCGAGGGCGAAATTACCCAACATCAAAGAGAACTGTTTTTACGTGAACAGCTCAAGTTTATACAAAAGGAATTAGGTATATCGAAAGATGACCGGGAAAGTGAAATCGACACATTGCTGGATAAGCTGGATGGATGTGTCATTCCGGAACATGCCCAGAAACGTATGAACGAAGAGTTGGAAAAAATGTCGGTACTCGAACGGGGTTCGCCAGAGTACACCGTTACCCGAAACTACCTCGATTGGTTAACCAGTGTTCCATGGGGAAAAAATAGCGAGGATTCTCTTGATTTGGAAAAGGCAGCGTCTGTGCTGGATAAAGATCATGAGGGGCTAAAGGATGTTAAGGAGAGAATTCTGGAATTTATTGGAGTCGGAAAAATGAAGGGAGAGATTTCCGGTTCGATTATGTTGTTAGTAGGACCACCGGGGGTAGGGAAGACTTCGTTAGGTCGGTCTGTTGCCAATGCTTTGGGGAGAAAATTCTATCGCTTCTCCCTGGGTGGAATGCGTAATGAGGCAGAAATAAAGGGACATCGGCGAACCTATATTGGTGCCATGCCCGGAAAATTCATTCAGGCATTAAGAGAATGCGAAACTGCAAACCCCGTCATCATGCTGGACGAAATCGACAAAATGGGGGCTTCTTTCCAGGGTGATCCTGGTTCGGCTTTGCTTGAGGTGCTGGACCCTGAGCAAAATAAGGATTTTCTTGATCACTATCTTGATGTTCGAGTTGACCTTTCCAAGGTATTGTTCATTTGTACTGCAAATCAACTCGATACCATCCCAGCGCCGCTGCTGGACCGAATGGAGACCATTCGACTGTCAGGTTATCTGGCTGCTGAGAAGGTCTCTATTGGTCGAAAGCATCTGCTCGGAAGGCAGCTTAAGCGCGCAGGTCTTAAACAACGAGGCCAACTTCGTATCGATACCGAAGCAATTCGTCGTATTGTTGATGAGTATGCTCGGGAAGCTGGGGTACGTAAATTGGAAAAAATGCTGGGCACCATTGCCCGAAAAGCGGTGATGAAAGTGCTAAAGGGAGAAGAACTGCCAATTCATGTCAAACAAAATGAGCTAGAGGAATATCTTGGGAAACCGGCATTTAGTGATGATGACAGAATCACTGGAATTGGTGTTGTAACTGGATTGGCATGGACAGCGATGGGTGGGGCGACATTAGACATTGAGGCGACAAAAAGTCATACTTTTTCCCGGGGGTTTAAACTGACCGGACAACTTGGAGATGTAATGAAAGAGTCTGCGGAGATTGCATATAGCTTCGTGCTTGGCAATGCTGAGAGATTTTGCGTTGATCAGTCCTTCTTCGAAGATGCTATGGTGCATTTGCATGTTCCTGCGGGGGCTACGCCCAAGGACGGACCGAGTGCTGGTATTACGATGACATCGGCACTCATTTCGCTGGCAACAGGACAAACGGTTAACAACTCTCTGGCGATGACTGGCGAAATTTCGCTGACAGGTCAAGTGTTGCCAGTTGGTGGAATTAAGGAGAAAGTGATAGCAGCAAGACGAATGAATATTAAAACTCTGATTCTTCCTAAGGCGAATAAAGGGGATTTCGAAGAATTACCGCAGTACATAGTAAAGGGCGTCAAGGCACATTTTGTCGCGGACTATGAAGAGGTTTTTTCTCATATTTTTACTCATTCCTAAAGAGTGATTGGTGAAAACTGTTTTCTGGCGATTTTAGTAAAAGGGCGCTACTGATATGTTAATTGTTATTTCTCCGGCGAAAACCCTGGACTATGAGAGTCCTTTAAGTACTCAACTAATTTCTGAGCCCGACTACCTCTCTCATAGCACTGAGTTGATTGATGTGCTATCTGGATATTCGCCATTAAAGCTGGAAAAGCTGATGAAAATCAGTCCCAAATTGGCAGAATTGAATATGGAACGTTATCTAACGTGGCATACGCCATTTACCCAGGATAACGCCCGGCAAGCAGCTTTAGCATTTAAAGGGGATGTCTATGTGGGACTGGATGCCGTTACTATTTCCGATGAAGATTGGGGGTGGGCGCAAAATCACCTGCGTATTCTGTCCGGGTTGTATGGCTTATTAAAACCGCTGGATTTAATTCAACCATATCGACTTGAAATGGGAACCCGTCTAAAGAATTCCCGAGGCAAAAATCTCTATGAATTCTGGGGTGATGAAATTAGTGCAGGTTTGAATCAACAATTAGCGTCGATAAACAGCGATGTGTTAGTAAATCTTGCGTCCAATGAATATTTCAAGTCAGTAAGGTTATCCGCTCTGAATGGGAAGGTGTTGACTCCTGTGTTTAAGGATTGGAAAAACGGCAGTTATAAAATGATCAGCTTTTATGCAAAAAAAGCAAGGGGTTTGATGAGTCGTTGGATCATCGAGAACAGAATTCACAATGCGAACGATCTAATTGATTTCAATGTCGATGGATACCGCTACGATTCCAAAAGCTCTAGTGTGGGTAGTCCAGTTTTTTTGAGAAAACGCTAAAAACAATAACCTGGCGGATCGCAGGGATCGAGACCACCTGAAAATATTGCCACAGAAGTCCCCTCCCCTGGTCAGAAATCCCGGGCTGGTATTAATTTCAGGTGTAAAAAGCTCTAAGGGGAATAGAACGTTGTTACTCATAGGTTTGGCCGTGGTATTTTAGCCATCCAGAGGCGTGTTTCCCTCTTGGGTCGTGATGAGTCCAATGGACGACACCGCCCTTGTCGTTCCATTCAAACTCTCCATAGAATTCGATAGTTTCCCCTTCTTTGGGTGACGGCACCCTGGGAAGCGAGATCTATGTTGTGAGCAATCAAAATCACATGTCCATTGTTCAGTTTAACTAAAAGACGTTGGTGCTTACTGCCATGGGTATCGTCTGGTAACACTTTAACTATTATCCCACTGGACTGTACCTGTACATCACTTTGTTTTTGGGCAATTGCCTGACTCAGGGCATGACTCGGGGCTGGTGTGTGTGATTGACCCGGTAGGTATTTCGCCACATCATATTTTTCAAACAGCCAGGCGATAGCCAAGGCTAATACGATAAGAATTATTTTCGCTGGTTTTTTCTGAGCTGTCATAATTGGATCCTGGACAGGTGTTGAGCCAATGAATGGAATAGTGAGTCTATCGGAATCCAAGTGGAAATTCGATGTTTGTTCCCGATGCTTTTCTCGTTGAAAACGGGAAGGTATCCCACCGAACCAGGAGTATAATCATCGTTCGTCTCGAATGCACCGTCCCGGTACTCAGGAAGCGGAAAAGGTGTTTCGATTTCAAAAGGCATATCACCAAAAATCTAATTCACTATGTCACTAGGGCGTTGCAAATATTGGATATTCGACATGGATGGGACGTTGACAAAACCCATTCATGACTTTAATTTGATTCGCCAGCAGCTCGGAATCAAACAGGGAGAGCCTATCCTGGAGGCCATTGGAAATATGCCAGCGGATCGGGCTCAGGAAACAAAGATAAAACTTGATGATCTTGAAATGGAGCTAGCCCATGAAGCAGTGGCTCAACCAGGAGCTCATCGGTTGTTGGAGAAATTGAAGAATACTGAAAAACAACTGGGTATTCTAACGAGAAACGGTGAAGAGATTGCGCGGGTCACTTTACGTGCCTGTGGGCTTGATCACTTTTTTGAACCAGATTCGATCATTGGAAGAGAGACCTGCGCGCCGAAACCCAAGCCTGATGGAGTGGAACATCTACTTAAACTATGGAATGCTGATCGAGATAAAACAGTTATCGTCGGTGATTATCGCTACGACATTGAAGCAGGTTATCTATCGAGAATCAAGACTGTGCATTTTGATCAAAGCAGATCATTTGAATGGCCTGAGTTTATGGATCATGGAATTCAACGCCTGGAGGAATTGATTGACCTTTCTCAAACGGGGCATTAATGATGTTTATTTCTGATGTGACTGATTTTTGGTTTAGCTTGACTAAAAATGTCAAAAGCCATGTTGTTACCTGAGCTTACTGACCATGGGGTGATGTCCATCCACAAAATCGATGCCAGGAATCAGTTTGGACTTTCGAATCAGGTGAATGTCGCGGGTGAATTACCGTTGACAGTCGAGGTCGATGGTGTGGTTCTGGTGACGCTTATGACTCTTGGGACCCAGCCAGAGAAGCTCGTATTGGGATATTTGCGAAATCAGACTCTGTTTGATTCATTAGACCAGATCAAGTCAGTTTCTGTAGATTGGGGAAAAAATTTGGCTTCTGTCGTTACGCTGAATGGTGACGGACTGAAAGATGTAGACTTGAATAATAGAACTGTGACAACTGGATGTGGTCAGGGCACCGTGTTGAGCTGTACCCTGGACAAACTATACGATCATAGAGTTGTGAAAGCACCTATTCGACAGTCGGATATTTATCGAGTGCTAGGATCCATTCAGTCATTTAACCGAGCTTATCGGGCTGCAGGCTCAGTTCACGGATGTGGATTATATAAAGACGGGCAGGTGGTGGCGTTTATTGAAGATGTCGGTCGCCATAACGCCATGGATACCATTGCAGGGGAGATGTGGCTAGAGGATATAAAAGGAGAGAACAGTTTCTTTTATACCACCGGAAGATTGACCTCGGAAATTGTGATGAAAGCTGCACTTATGGGAATTTCTGTTTTGATTTCGAGGAATGGCACTACCCACATGGGCCAGGAGTTGGCAGAAGAACTTGGAATAACGTTGATTTCCCGAGCTAAAAGCCGACAGTTCATTGCGTTTAATGCTGAGAACATCATTTTTGATGAAAAACCGGAATAGACTAATTGGCATATCATATCCCCGCTGAGTCGGCGCAGACTGAATATACGGTAAGGAAAAGTCGATTTATTTCCCGAGCAGAACAGGTGGAAGATAAAAGTGAGGCAAAAGTATTCCTTAATCAATGTCGAGCCGATTTCCCCGATGCAAATCATCATTGTTGGGCGTATTTGCTTGGTGATCCAGCGAATGCGGTCAGTGCGGCAATGTCTGATGATGGAGAACCCTCTGGCACCGCAGGTAAACCAATTCTTAACGTCCTCCAACACAAGGGTGTGGGAGACATCATGATTGTCGTGTCTCGATACTTTGGCGGAGTCAGATTGGGAGCAGGTGGGTTGGTTAGAGCCTATTCTTCTGCAGCGCAACAGGTAATGGACCACTTGAAAACCCAGGAGCGTCAACTGCTAACCACGCGGAAGGTGGTTATAGACTTCCAGGGAGAGAGCGTATTACGTCGCTGGTTGACCTCCAGGGGTGGCATACTTTCGAATATCACTTATTCTGAGCAAGTGACATGTGAAGTATCAATTCCCCAGAGCGAAGTTGTTCAACTGCTTGCAGTCAGCGCATCCTACGGATGGTTTGTTCCCGTTGATGATTGAGAGGCCATAGGTCGGCTGGTTTGTCTGCGACGTCTAACTGATAGGTTTTGTTTTATCGATCTCGGTCTTATAGGTCTTTCTATATGTAGTGGTTTTGGGAGACGAATACAAACGAATCCAACTGGTTTGAAACCAGACTCATTATGGTTTGACTGGCTCATTCACTGAGAAGTAGAAATCCACCCGATTGTCTTGCCCAGAGTTCACTGTAGAGTCCTTTGCTACGGAGTAGCTCATTATGGGAGCCCTGCTCGACAATTACCCCATCATCCATGATCACGAGACGATCCATGGCTGCGATTGTAGAGAGTCGGTGGGCGATAGCAATTACCGTTTTGCCTGCCATTAGGCTGTAGAGGCTTTCCTGTATTGCTGCCTCGACCTCTGAATCCAGAGCGCTAGTCGCTTCGTCAAGTACCAGTATGGGAGCGTCCTTTAGAAGTATGCGGGCGATGGCAATTCGTTGACGTTGCCCCCCGGATAATTTGACACCCCGCTCTCCAACATGGGCATCATACCCCGTGTTTCCATATAGATCTTCCAAATCCAGGATGAATTCATGGGCATGTGCTTTTTTCGCCGCGGCAATGGCATCATCCATCGTCGCATGTTGTTGTCCGTATCGGATGTTATCAAGTACAGAACGATGGAGTAGTGATGTGTCCTGACTCACCATGCCAATTTGTGATCTTAAGCTGTCCTGTTTTACGGACCTTAGGTCCTGGCCATCCACCTGAATATTTCCGGCTTCAACGTCGTAAAATCGAAGAAGTAGATTTACCAAAGTAGACTTTCCAGCACCAGACCGACCAACAATGCCAATTTTTTCACCTCCAGCTATTTCCAGTGACAAGTTGTCCACCACGCGTTTGAGCTGGTTTTCCTCTGATTTGATCTTGCCGTAATTAAAGTGGATATTTCTATAGGCTATATTCCCTTGGGTAACCTCCAGTTTCCTGGCGTCTGGTCGGTCTTTTATCACAATGTCGTTTGAAATAGTTTCGATGCCATCTTGTACAACACCAATGTTCTCAAACAAACCGGAAATTTCCCATAGAATCGCCTGGGACATACCTTCCAGTCGCATTACCAAGCCAATCGCAAAGGCGATAGACCCTGTGGTGATGAGACTCAATTGCCAAAGCCATATCGAGGTCGCAGCGACCAGAAATATCAACACTCCGTTTAACAAACTGAGCATGGAAGTCAAAATAGTGACCAAACGCATCTGTCGATGTACGGTGTCAAGAAAGAGTTCCATGCCTTCCTGGGCGTAAGTATTTTCATGATCCGAATGTGCGAACATTTTGACTGTAGTGATATTGGTATAGCTATCGACTACCCGGCCCGTTACCATGGATCTCGCTTCCGCCTGCTCCATGGATATACGTCTAATTTTTGGGATAAAAATCCACATTGTGAGAATATAGCCGGCCAGCCAAAATATCATTGGAATGGTAAGTCTGATATCACTAGCGGCGAACATCACCAACGCGCCAAGAAAGTAAACTGCGATATACAGAATCACTTCGGTTACTTTGATTACAGCATCTCGCACACCCAGAGAGGTTTGCATCATTTTAGTTGCTATCCTCCCGGCGAAGTCATTTTGGAAAAACTCCACACTTTGTCTAAGCAAATAGCGATGGGCCTGCCACCGGGTCCTCATGGCGAAATTTCCCAGTAATCCCTGATGAATGGTAGATTCATAGAAGAATTTGAGTGTGGGTAGCAAAACCAACGCAACAAAACCTACAAAAATTAGATGATGTTTGTAGGTCTCCCAGAATGTCTCTTTTTCAGATGTGGCCAGCCAATCAACCAGATTCCCGATAAAAGAAAAAAGATACACTTCGGTTAGGGCTAGTGATACAGATAGGACAGCGCTGACCAGGATGAGTGGAAAAAAAGGCCTTGTATAGTGAACGACAAAACCAAATAGGCTCGCCGGTGGTTTGGCCGGTAGATTCTCCGGGAATGGAGGATAGAGTTGCTCTATCCAATTAAAAAATGCGTGAAATGGGTTCAATGTGAGTTTTTGGATCAGTTCGTCGGGTTTCGTCGAGGTAGTGTCTATGATACTTTTTTTAACAATCAAAAGCTGCGAAAAAATGGGGTGTAGGGTGAAAACTGAATCTCCCTCCTTAACAGCAAGTAAATCGAACATGGTTAGTTGGAGAATTTCCCCTATGGGCATTTCCTATCGTTATTTTTCCAATTTGCATGTGACTTTTTTCAGTGGACAGGGTATAACGCAGCCATGAAAGTTCTGCTCAGCAATGATGATGGCCACCTCGCCCCAGGGTTAATGGCGTTGTATCAGGTTGTGAGCAAGTTTGCGGATGTGGTGGTCATGGCCCCAGACCAAAATCGCAGTGGCGCGAGTAACTCTTTAACGTTGAGAAAACCCCTCACCGTGAATTACGACGATAATGGATTCGGTTACGTTGACGGGACTCCGGTTGACTGTGTTCATTTGGCGGTCAATGGGATGTTAGATTTTTTACCCGACATGGTCGTTTCCGGAATTAATCACGGTGCAAATCTCGGTGACGATGTACTTTACTCTGGTACCGTTGCTGCCGCTATCGAAGGAAGGTTTCTTGGGCTACCAGCAATTGCCTTTTCTTTAACTGGTTCCGAAGATCCTTATTTCTACGATACGGCGGCGGCGGTGGTTGAAGAACTATTTATTCATTTGATGGCGAACCCGTTACCGGCGGATAATATTTTAAACGTCAATATTCCGAATATCCCTCTCGGGCGAATTAAAGGTATGGAGTCGGCAAGGCTGGGCTCCAGGCATCAATCACAACCAATTATTAGGTTGGAGAGTGAGCCTGATGATAAAATATACCAAATTGGTCCGCCAGGGGATGAAGCGGATGCTGGGCCAGGGACAGATTTTTTTCTAATTAGTCAAAATAAGGTATCAATAACACCCTTACAGACTGATATGACCCGGCATCACGACTTAGGGAAAATTAATGATTGGTTATCTGAACGCTAGACGGATCAGAGATCTGGTCGTTTATTCTGGCCGTTTATAAAGGGCCAAAACCACAACGAATACAGACAACGAATACAGAGTTGTTATTGATTCTGTTTCAGCTTCTTATGAATTAAATTGCAGTTTTCTATGCATATGCAAAATAAAACGTTTATCGATGGTTGGATCTAGCGCATTGACCCGAGAGGGTGTCGGTATGACTTCCCTTAGAACTCGTCGACGACTAATGAGTCGTTTGCGTGATCAGGGTATTACAGATGAAAGCGTTTTGGCTGTAATGGAGCAGACCCCCAGACACATGTTTATTGACGAGGCGCTGTCACATAAAGCTTACGAAGATACCGCTTTACCTATCGGACACAACCAAACTATCTCTCAACCTTTGGTCGTTGCATTGATGACCGAATTGGTGCTGGACAATGATATTCCGGTAAAGCGGGTTCTTGAAGTTGGCACCGGATGCGGATATCAAACTTCAATTTTATCCCAGCTGGTAAGCTGGGTATTTTCCATTGAAAGGATTGGCGCTTTGCAAAGACAGGCCAAGGAGAGAATGATCTCTCTCGGGTATCGAAACGTCAGTTATCTCAATGGAGATGGATTTGATGGATGGCAAAGTAATCAGCCTTTTGATGGAATCCTGGTTTCAGCGGCGCCCCAAGTGGTGCCCGACAGCTTGTTGAAGCAGCTTGGGATTGGCGCAAAACTGATTATTCCTGTGGGTAATAGCGATCACCAACGGCTAAGAATTATTACTCGAAAGACAGACCGGTTCGAGGAAGAGCAAAGGGAAGCAGTTCGATTCGTACCCATGTTGAATGGGCGTCGCTAGTATAAGATTACCAGTATAAGATTGGAAATCATTAGGTAGGTGGTCTTTCGATGTTTAAATTGATATGTACCAGGAAACTTTTGCAAAAGTCGTGAACATCCATCTTGAGCGGGAAGTAATCAACCAAATAAGCAACCTTTGTATTGAGAAACCTTGCAATAGCTTTGCTATTGTGAAGATTTCTTGCCTTGACGTTGAGCATTTCCTGTCCCAATCTGCCTCAACCAGACTTATACCGGGATTCCTTGAAGCATAACCGGGCGATTAAAAGAGAATGAGAGTTTTTGGAACGCTTTATGACAGGATGATGGCATGGTCTCGCCATCCACATGCAAAAAAGTATCTGGCATTCATCAGTTTTGTGGAATCCTCTTTTTTCCCCATTCCTACATCTTTGATGTTGGCCCCCATGGTTATGGCCCAGCGAGGCCGCGCCTGGCAGCTGGCTAGCCTGACAACGGTAGCCTCCGTATTGGGTGGTATTTTTGGGTATATGGTTGGGTATTTTTTATTCGAGCAGGTTGGTATTCCAATTATCGAATTCTATGATGCCGGAGATAAATTCGAGGAGATCAGGTTCTGGTTTGAGGAGTACGGAGTCTGGCTGGTCGTGCTGGCTGGACTGACTCCTATTCCGTACAAGCTTTGTACTATTGCTTCTGGTGCATTAGGAATGGCTTTGATTCCTTTCGTAATTGCTTCTCTCGTTGGACGAAGTTCGCAGTTTTTTCTGGTCGCTTTTCTTGTTAGCTGGGGTGGGGAAAAAATTGAACCTGTCTTACATAAATGGATGGAAGTGATTGGATGGATTTGTATCGGCTTGGCCGTAGTGGTTTACTTACTGGTTCGTTAGTATGAAACTCTGGGGGAGTATTTTGCTAATCTTGCTGGTGTTTACATCCTGCGCTCCCCATAAACCACCCATCGTTATTAATAAATTGCCGGATGCCAGGTCGCCGAGCCCGACTCCCAGGTCTTCAAATGAACACATTGTGAGTAAGGGGGAGACGCTCTACAGTATTGCGTGGGGAGTAGGACAGGATTTCCATACTTTGGCAAAATGGAATGAAATCCATGATCCTTATACGATCTATCCAGGGCAGGTCATCAAACTAACGCCACCAGAGACAAAAAGAAAATCTGATACCAGTACTCTATCTTCAAAGAGTCCGCAAAAATCAGAAACGAATACAGCTATCAGCATCACCTCCAATAGTGAAAACGATTCTCAAGTTGTCAAAAGCTCTGATCGTAGCGAGCCTGCCTCCATGGACGTCGGGTCCGTTTCAGCTTCCAATCCAGTGAAAAGATGGCGTTGGCCATCTAAAGGAAAAGTGGTTGAAAGATATCGACCCGCTGTGGGAGTAAATGGTATTCGCATTTCTGCCGCGGTCGGAAGCCCCATTAATGCCGCGGCTGAGGGAGAAGTAGTTTACGTTGGCGAAGGATTAAGAGGATATGGAAAACTGGTTCTAATTAAACATAATACGACATTTCTCAGCGCCTATGCTCACAATGAATCCATTTTGGTTTCTGAGGGGCAAGAAATCGAAGGTGGACAGCTAATCGCTAAAATGGGGAGTAGTGGTACAACAAAAACCATGTTGCATTTCGAGATTCGCAAAGATGGGAAGCCTGTGGATCCGCTTGACTACCTGAATTAGTCGAATGTTGCATTTGTCACCAACTACCCATGAATCTGTCCATGGCTTGATCTACTTACCTTGTGGATCTACTGATTATGACGTATGTGGTGGATGATCACAGTGTATTTCAGGCTATGATATAGGCTGAGTAAATATAATTTCTAATCTATTTGGAGTATCACTATGGATTTGCCCTCAGCGAATCGTCAATTAGCCGCAGGTCAGGATCTCTCTAGAGACCAAATGCAGTCAGTGATGAGCACTATCATGAACGGTGATGCCACACCTGCTCAGATTGGTGCTTTTTTAACTGCTCTGATGATAAAAGGAGAAACTGTGGAAGAGATTGTCGGCGCTGCCAGTATGATGCGGGATCTGTCCGCGAAAGTGACTACTGAATCAGACAAAATTGTTGATACTGTAGGAACGGGCGGTGACGGAGCCAAGTTATTCAATGTATCCACCGCCAGTGCATTGGTTGCTGCCGCTGCCGGTGCAAATATGGCCAAACACGGGAACCGGGCTGCTACTGGGAACTCAGGCAGTGCCGACGTACTGGAAGCCGCTGGAGTAAATATTCGAATTACACCGGATCAGGTGGGTCAGTGCATAGACCATTGCGGGATCGGTTTTATGTTTGCGCCAACCCACCATGCGGCCACACGACATGCCATCGGACCCAGAAAGGAAATTGGTATTAGAACCATTTTCAATTTGCTTGGACCACTAACTAATCCAGCTCAGGCGAAGTATCAGTTGGTTGGAGTATTTGATCAAAAATGGATAAGATCGTTAGCGGAGGTATTCGCTGAGCTTGGCAGTATCCACACTATGGTAGTATGTTCCAACGACGGATTGGATGAAATCTCAATTGCCGATAAAACCAAAGTTGCAGAGTTAAAAGAGGGTGTGATCACGGAATATGAGATTGATCCAATGGACTACGGCATTGAGCGTACCCCACTAAGTGAGATGCTGGTTTCCGATGCTGATCACAGTTTGGCCTTGATTAAGAATACCCTGGCTGGGGAGCCGGGCCCAGCCTTTGATATGGTTGCCATGAACGCGGGAGCAACCATTTATGTAGCGGGTCTGGCGAGCTCGCTCAGTGACGGGGTGGATAGGGCAAGAGACATAATGAGAAGTGGTGAACCGCTCAAAAAACTGGATGAATTGGTGGGTTTTTCCACTAAATTTGATGGTTAGGTTTTGTGAAAAATATTCCTACTGATTTGCTGCGTACCTATGTGACCGTTATTAAAGAGGGAGGTTTTAGTCTTGCCGGAAAAAAACTTGGCAGGTCCCAACCTGCCATAAGTCTGCAAATTAGTCGTCTGGAAGACCTGGTGGGTTCGCCTATTATGATGCGTAATGGGCGTTCTTTTGAACTTACGGAACAAGGAGAGATATTGTTGGACTATGCGCAGCGCATTCTACGATTGAATGACGAGGCGCTATTAAGATTGAGTAAGCCGGATGTGACAGGGAAAGTGAGATTGGGGATTCCGCATGAATTTGCCATTTCCTATTTACCTGGCTTTCTTACCGGGTTTGCTGAGGCTTACCCTGGGGTGGAGCTCGAAGTTATTAGCGAATTATCGAGCAATCTTCTGTTGCGCCAATCAAAGCAGGAATTGGATCTTGTTATTGCTATTCATAAGGAGTTTGATCCTGATCCGAATGCCAAGGGGTGGCATGAAGAGCTGGTTTGGGTCACTGATAGTAAACACAACAAAACCCGATTTGACCGAATACCGCTGGTCGTCGCCCCCCATGGTTGTGTCTATCGTTATCGGATGCTACAGGCCTTGGATAGAGATATGGTGCCGTGGCGCATTGTGTATACCGGGACCAGCTATGGTGGTATTTGCGCTGCGGTCACCGCTGGTCTGGGCGTAACGGTGCTGGCAAAAAATACGGTTCCCAGGGATTTGGAAATCCATGAATGTACAAGCCGTTTACCCCAGCTAGAAGATGCTAACGTAGAACTTCATTATGACCCGGCCAATGCCGAGCCCGCTGTATTGCAATTGGTCGACTACATCAACAAAGTCAGTCGGCAGTTTTCGATTGGATGAGGTAAATACCACAAAGAACGAAACCCAGAGCGAATAACACCCGTATTTCTAATACTTCACCAAGAAAAAGAACTCCCCAAATACTACCCAACACCGGGATAATATAGTTTATTTGCGCAAAGGTAGTCGCACCCAGTGCCCGAATGACCTCAAAGTAGATGAGTGAAGCGATGGCTGTGGCAAATATCGCTAATGCCAGGATAGCCGCCAGACTCTCCCGGGATGGTGAAATTGATAAAGGGTCTTCGAAGATAAAGGCAAGAGGAAGTCCGGTCAACGCTGCCACTACGGAAACTCCAGCGGCCATCTGGTAGCCCTTAAAACTTGGTTGGGTTCTTACAAAAACCGTTGTCACTGCATAGCTAACTGCTCCACATAGTACGAGTATCTCTCCAAAAGTATTGCCGCTTAATCCTTTAAATGCAGATATTCCAACTAGTGTAGTCGTCCCTGAAGAACCCGAAAAGGCTACATAT
>JAALKB010000281.1 GCA_011088265.1 Gammaproteobacteria bacterium | reverse complement strand
CTGGCAGTGGTTCTCTCAGAAATGGTCAGGCAACGTTCTCTGGGCACCAGCAAGTCCGGTTTTTGGATAAACAGATCTTCCTGGTTATAACGTCGTTCATAGCCAATTTCCAGAATGTCCCGGAATCCTTCGGTTAGGACGGTAGCCACAGTCGCTCCCTTTTTTTCAATGAGAGTATTGGTTGCCAGAGTGGTCCCGTGGATAAATACGCCAATGTCCCCAGCAGATAAACCGGACTGCTTTAATACCAGACCGATTCCTTTCATCGCACCCATAACCGGGTCCTGGGGTGTGGTCGGAGTTTTAACGGAGATAAATGTTCCGGTACTACCCGCCCCGCCATGGATTTCTTCTTCTCCACAACCACCATATTGTAAGACTGTGTCGGTAAATGTCCCGCCGATGTCCACTGCGAGCCGTGCTTTTTTCATTCTTTTTTGTTCCCTTTTCACCGGGTCAAATCACTGGGTCGAATCATTGGGTCAAATTATCTTTCCACGATATTTCCGAATAGGTCGCCTCTCGGCAGGGTAGAGTGTAAGAGAGGGATGTATTGGTAGTCGATAACGTGGTGGAGCAATGATACTAGTACCACAGGCTTCGCTGGAAGGGGATCGAAACAAAGTCGAAACGCGGATGTCCTCATTTCTGGTCTCCTTCAATTTGATACGGTTTAAAACCGGATACTGCAAAATATTATTCACCCCGAATATTATCTAAAATCCCAGCAACAACCGTATCTGGTAACGTGGTATGTCTTATACGGAATAACTCCCGGAATAACGACTTCGGCGTGTTAACGTTACCTGACCCCTTATCTCCCGATGAGTCGATTCCCAAAGGGAGGTTTTAATTCGCAATTTTAGCCGATATACTGTCCCGAAATTCCAATCCGCCAATTAGCAGCCTGGGGATCTAATTTTAGGAATCGATTTTGTTGAAGACGACAACCACCAAATCATTCCCGGGATGAACCTTTTATTGGTCCGCTCGATAAGCCTCTGGCATAAATTTGCGAAATATTGCAATCTATCTGTTGGGCTTTTGACTATTTTTGGTTCGGTTTTTACGCTAATAGAGCGGTCAAATGGTCCAGTAATGGATCGGACCAAATCGCTAACTTTTTTGCCTGATTTTTTCGCAAATATAGGAGGTTGTAACCTATTGATATTAAAAGGAAATAAAAAGGCTAAGGGTTTGGAAATGCACCCGACTAATAGGGCTATGGGTTCCTTTTCTTTCCTTTAATCCAAACACCTTTTCGTTGCGGTGCCCCGTTGCTCACTTCCGAATTGTCGCTTCTGCTTTTCCAGCCCGGTAAATACCGGGTTAACAAACTGGTTTACAAGGCCCTATCCATGGTAAACAATTCCATTAGTTAATTATTGGGAGTCGCGGTATGTCGCTGAAAGTACTTGCATTGGGCGGAGATGGTATCGGTCCGGAGGTGGTGGATGGGGCGCTTCGGGTATTGGAGGTTGCTGCTGGTTCCATTGGTTTGAAGGTGGATCTTAGCGAGGATTTGTTGCATGGAGCGGCCTGGGAGAAATACGGGACATTTATTCGGCCGGAAACCCTGCAAAAAGCCCATGCCAGCGATGCATTATTGGTTGGGGCTGTGGGTGGGCCCCGGTGGGACCATATTGTGATTGACGGTGGTCCGGAGGAGCAGGATGGCTTGATGAAACTTCGTCATGAGCTGGATGTGTTTGCTTGTGTTCGTCACTCCCGGGCCTGGGAGGCTTTATTGGGTCGGACACCGTTTCTACCAGACCGGGTGCGAGGCGCGGACATCATTGTGATGCGAGAGTTGTGTGGCGGCGCGATGTTTACTAAAAACCGGGGAGTGGACATTGCCCCGGGGGGAGATCGTCGCGCTTATGATCTAAATGAATACAGTAGTTCAGAAATTGAACGATTTGCCCGGGTTGGATTTGAAGTGGCCCGCCGTCGCAATGGGCGCATCATTTCCGTGGATAAATCCAATGTGTTTATGGCCTGTAAGTTGTGGCGGGAGGTGGTGGAGGAAATTGGGCGATCAGAATTTCCGGACGTTGAGCTGGTTCATTACTTTACTGACAACGCGATCTACCAGATGTGTTGTCATCCTACTGCTTTTGATGTGATCCTGGCGGAAAATCTGTTTGGGGATCTGCTTTCCGATCAATCCGCGGCTATTGCAGGTTCTCTTGGAATGCTGCCCTCGGCATGTCTACCTAATTTGCCAAAGCAAGGCCCCGTATCAGGCCCCGCCATCTATGAGCCGGTCCATTGCAGTGCGCCAGATATTGAAGGTCAGGGGATTGCTAATCCCGTCGGCGCGATTTTATCCGTGGCCATAATGCTGCAATACAGCGAGGGCGAAGGGAAATGTGCGAAAAGGATTGAGGCCGCGGTAGAAGGTGCGCTTAACGCCGGTTATGTCACTAAAGACCTGGGCGGGTCCCACACTACCATGGAAATGACCGATGGAGTGATCAAACAATTTAGAGCTTTATAGTTCCTGAAACAGCCCCGGGACTATGACCTGATCCTATTGCGTGTTCCCGATGATCCGTCAATGGCATGGTGCACTCATTCCATATTTAGTGTCCACATTTAGCGTCCATATTTAGTATTCCCATTTAGTATCCCTATCTGGTACATAAACAGCATTAATCAAATGAGCAAGCTGAACTTTTCTGGTAAGCGTCTGGATATCCTCGCTGTAGATGCCATAGGCAGGGCTACCCGGGCATTGGCTTATTGTGGTTGTCCGCGGAAAACGGCTAGTATGGTTGCGGAACATCTGGTGGATGCCAGTTTGTGTGGGGTGGAATCCCATGGGCTCATGCGGATATTGCAGTATGTTGCGCAGTTTAATGATGGTGACATGATCCCGGATGCGAGTCCTCAGTTTCGCCAGGGTTCGCTGGGAAGCTATGAAATTGACGGAAATCATGGCATCGGCATCTTGTCCATGAACACGGGTGTTAAAGAAGGATGTCGTTTGGCGAAAGAAAATGGAATCTCCGCCATCGCCATTCGAAAGACTGGGCACACTGGGAGGTTGGGTGCCTTTGCGGAGCAGGCTGCGGACCAGGGGTGCATGATGATCATAATCGGTGGTGGGAATCGAAAAAAATGGCCACAGGTCGCGCCCCATGGAGGGCGTCAGGCGGTGTTTCCAACCAATCCTTATTGCATCGGTATTCCCGGAGGAGACCGAGGCCCCATTGTCATGGATTTCGCCACGGCAAAGATTGCCGGTGGCTGGATCTATGCGGCAAAAAGTGCCGGTGCCTTATTACCGGAAGACGCGATTATCGATAACAATGGCTACCCCAGCATCGACCCCGATGACTATTTTAACGGCGGTGCCATTTTACCGGCAGGAGGGGCCAAGGGATATTCGTTGGCATTGGTAGCGGAGTTGATGGCAGAAGCCATGTTGGGTCCGGCAACCACGGAATGCAACTGGTTGATGATTACCCTGAATACGGCGGTCTATCGGGAGTCGTCTGCCATGCAGTGTATCGCAGAAGAAATTCTGGAAGACTGTCGTGGATGCCCTCCTGCGGCGGGCTTTACCCAGGTAGAGATTCCTGGAGAAAGGGAGCGTGAACGTAAAATGGCGTCAAGGGGGATGATTGCGGTGCCAGAAGA
>JAALKB010000046.1 GCA_011088265.1 Gammaproteobacteria bacterium | reverse complement strand
CAGGACATGGAGTTTACCCAGTTTCACCCTACTGGCATTTATGGCTCGGGATGTCTGATCACCGAAGGTGCTCGGGGTGAAGGTGGATATCTGACTAACTCCAGTGGAGAACGATTCATGGAGCGTTATGCCCCAAACGCCAAGGATCTCGCTTCCCGGGACGTGGTGAGTCGATCCATGACCATGGAAATTCAAAATGGTTTGGGAGTGGGTGAAGAAAAAGATCATATTCACCTGCATCTGGAACACCTTGGACCAGAAATTCTTGCACAACGTTTACCCGGCATTTCTGAATCGGCGAAAATTTTTGCCGGTGTTGATGTTACCAAAGAACCCATTCCAGTGTTGCCCACTGTGCACTACAACATGGGTGGTATTCAGACCAACATCCATGGAGAAGTGGTTACCCTTAAGGATAGAGATCCGGAAACTATTGTCCCCGGATTGATGGCCATTGGCGAAGCCGCTTGTGTGTCCGTTCACGGCGCGAATCGCCTGGGATCAAATTCGTTGCTGGACATTGTTGTATTCGGTCGAGCTTCGGCTCATCGAGCGAAGGAGCTCGTCAAAACAGGGGGGTCGAATCGGCGCCTGTCATCATCCGCGGGTGAGGAAATCGTGGATAGATTCGACAGATTGCGATATGCAAAAGGAGGAACTGCCACGGCGGAAATTCGATTGGAAATGCAGAAGACAATGCAGAATCACTGCGCCGTATTTAGAACCGGTGATGTGATGGAAGCAGGTAAGGAGAGACTTGGGGAGGTATGTGAATCATTTAGTGATGTTAAGGTATCTGATCGTTCGATGATTTGGAATACGGATCTTGTGGAGACGCTTGAACTTGATAATCTTCTAAGACAGGCCAAGGTTTCGATTCACGCTGCGGCTAATCGTAAGGAAAGTCGTGGAGCCCATGCAAGGGAAGATTTTCCGGACCGTGATGATGAAGCCTGGATGAAACATACCTTGACCTGGCAGTCTGAGATCACCGCTGAGCCCACTATCGACTATCGCCCGGTGCATAACTGGACGCTCACTGATGAAGTGGATTACATTAAACCCAAAAAGCGAGTCTATTAGTCTTATGGACGACGACAAGATGGCTTCAAATACAATGGTGTCAGGATATTTACCCCATGGCTGAGTTTTCATTACCCGCAAATTCTCTGGTCCAAAAAGGCAAGAACTTTAAGGATTCAAGCAGTAGGCGGCTGCGATCGGTGCAAGTCTATCGTTGGGATCCGGATACCGGTGAAAATCCAAGAGTTGATACCTTCGAGGTGGACATGGAGGCCTGTGGGCCGATGGTATTGGATGTATTGCTGCGTATAAAAAATAGTATCGATAGCACCCTTACTTTCCGGCGGTCCTGTCGGGAGGGAATCTGTGGTTCCTGTTCGATGAATATTAATGGTGTGAACACTTTGGCTTGTACCACGGCGGCGGATGACATTAAAGGGAAGATTAAAGTTTATCCACTCCCTCACATGTCGGTGATCAAGGATTTGGTGCCAGACATGAATAACTTTTATGCCCAATATGCTTCCATCAAACCGTGGCTACAGGCGGATAGCGCTGCTCCAGATATGGAGCGACTCCAATCACAGGAAGACCGTGAAAAGCTCGATGGACTCTATGAATGTATTTTGTGCGCCTGTTGTTCCACGAGTTGTCCCAGCTATTGGTGGAACAGTGATCGCTATCTTGGTCCTGCGGCATTATTACAGGCCTATCGATGGATTGCTGACAGTCGGGATGAGTCAGCCGGGGAAAGGCTTGATGAATTAGATGATGCCTTTAAACTTTACCGTTGCCATACTATCATGAATTGCACGAATGCTTGCCCCAAAGGCTTAAATCCAGCGAAGGCCATTGGCGAAATAAAACAGACCATTGTTAAGCGAAAATAAGAGCAGGCGAAAATAAACGGGGCCGATGTTGACAATCAACCAGTCTGATTCGGACAGGGAAATCAAAAGGCTGCTCTGGCGATGCAGACGGGGTACGAGGGAATTGGATATTGTACTGAGTCGTTTTGTGACGAAATATTATGCAGATTTGAATCGGGACGAACGGGTATTATTTGAGTCTCTGCTGGAAAAACAGGATCCGATACTTAACGAATGGCTCTACAATGATGTAATGCCGGAAGACCAGGGAATGGCTACAATTGTCAAAAGAATATTGCTTACCCATTAACGTCCATCTGGGAGGACATCGTGCTCTAAATATCCTGATGGTGACAATGCACATCGCTTCCCTGTCAGTGATATTCTTTTTTGCTTCCGGATATGTTCTCTTTTTCTCATTCCTCGTAGTTGTCTTATCCTTCGCTTATCATGGCTGGGCCGCGTATTTTTTAGCGAGATACAACCTGGTATTGGTACAACTTGATCAACAGGAGAAATGGCAAATTGTTAGCCCTGATGGTGAAGCGATTCCAGTCAGATTCAAGCACTTTTTCATCGTGGGCCAGGGAATTTTTATTCTTTTCTATTATAAAGGCTTACTCCTCAGGGTTGCCGTTTTTTCGGGAGATCAGTTTGGCAACCAGTTTCATCGACTAAAAGTGTACTTTTTGAATAGCTCCAGCTCTCGGTGAAGACTGGTATGGGTTGCCGACGGTTTCCCAGTATTTTTTTCAGCCATTTTTTCTAGGTACTTTGCGTTGCTTAATGTATGCTATTACCACTGTCCATTCGTTCAGAGTCTGGTCGCTGAATCCTGAGCGGATCAATAGTGTTTTTAGTCCTCTTCACTTTCCTTACGTCAGGAAGTCTCGAAGACACGGTTGTGGTGTAATTGCAAAAGTCACCATAGAGAATGAACCTGGAATCTTGAGAAATATATAATGAAAAGAAACAATTTTGCTTCAAAATATCTCGCGTCTACTGCTATTGGTTTATCCATGGCATTTGCGATTCCTTCTGTCTCTTCGGCAGAAGAATTCGTTAGTATTGGAACCGGCGGTGTAACTGGAGTTTATTATCCAACAGGTGGTGCGATTTGCCGACTTGTGAATAAAAACCGGAAGCAGCATGGAATTCGATGCTCTGCAGAATCTACCGGCGGATCTATCTATAACATCAACACGATCCGTGCCGGTGAACTGGAATTTGGTGTAGCCCAGTCTGATTGGCAATTTCATGCCTATAACGGTACTTCGAAGTTTGAAGATGCCGGCAAGTTTGAAGATCTCAGAGCCGTGTTTTCTGTTCATCCAGAACCGGTAACTGTTATTGCGAGCGATTCTTCCGGAGTGAACAATATTACCGATCTGAAAGGGAAGCGTTTAAATATTGGAAATCCCGGTTCTGGAACCAGAGGCACCTGGGAAGTGTTGGAAGAAGCCCTTGGTTGGGAGCGCAGTGACCTGAAACTGGCAGCGGAAATGAAATCATCAGAAACCGGTGCAGCGGTTTGTGACGGAAAAATTGATGCCTATTTCTGGTTGGTGGGGCATCCGTCGGCATTGACCCAGGAATCACTGGCTACCTGTGATGCGCATCTTGTCAATGTGACTGGTCCAGAGATCGATAAGCTGATTGCAGAAAATGATTACTATCGTAGTGCAACCATTCCAGCTGGAATGTACAACAACGAAGCAGATATCCAGACCTTCGGTGTGTGCAACTTTTGTGACCAGTGCGAAGGTGTCTGTGGATGCGGTATATATCGTGGTTAAGGCTGTTTTCGATGATTTTGATTCATTCAAAAAATTACACCCTGCATTTGCAAATTTGAAAGAGTCAGAAATGATTTCGGATTCCCTTTCAGCGCCACTGCATGAAGGTGCAATCAAATACTACAAGGAAAGAGGCTGGATGTAATCCAATCTGCGGCTGCCGGGGCTGGCACATCCCAGTTCCGGCGGCCTTTTTTATTGGCGCAATTCTTCTATCAGTGTGATGTTTTAACGCAGCGTCATTGATCCAGGCCCATATCCAGGTCCATTATTAAATTAGGAGTGTTGTTTAGAGGACTTTTGACTTTCGAACTAAAGAGGTGTACCCATGAGTGGAAAAACAATCAAGGATGCGGAGGAATTAGTCGCAGGAGTGGACACTGGAGCGAGAACTCCCCTTGGTGTTCAAGGTAAAGTTATTCCGGTTGTCGCCTTTATCTGGGCAATTTTCCAACTCTACATTTCTTCTAACCTGCCCTTTTATCTCAGTGATGTTACGGGCATGAGTTTTGTTGTGACTAATTCAAATGCCAGGCTGGTGCACCTTGCATTCGCGCTTTTTCTGTCCTCCATGGCTTTTCCTCTTTTTAAATCCAGTCCGAGGAACCGTATTCCATGGTATGACTGGGTTCTAGCAGGACTTGGCATTCTCGCCTGCATGTATATCGTCGTATTTCGCGAAGCCATTGCAGTGCGAGCAGGTTTGCCGACTACTGGTGATTTGGTGATGTCCTCCATCGGCATGGTGATATTAGCGATTGCTGTTTATCGGGCATTGGGTTTGCCTCTGGTGATCGTGGCTTCGGTGTTTGTTTGTTACGTTTTCTTTGGAGATTCCACGGTCTTACCCGATGCCATTAGATGGAAAGGGGCCTCTTTTGGAAAAGCCATGTGGCACTATTGGATGCAAAATGAAGGGGTTTTTGGTGTCGCTTTGGGAGTATCAGCTTCCTTGATTTTTTTGTTTGTTTTGTTTGGCTCTGTGCTGGAGAAAGCCGGAGCGGGTAACTTTTTTATCAAAATTGCGTTTGCGTTGCTTGGTCATTTAAAAGGCGGCCCTGCCAAGGCAGCTGTAGTTGCTTCGGCCATGAGCGGTCTTTACTCGGGATCTTCCATTGCCAATACCGTCACCACGGGAACCTTCACTATCCCCTTGATGAAACGCACGGGCTTTTCCTCAGAGAAAGCGGGGGCGGTCGAAGTGGCCTCATCCACAAATGGACAGCTAACTCCTCCTGTAATGGGTGCCGCTGCCTTTCTGATTTCTGAATTCACTGGTATCAGTTACACTGATATCATCCGCCATGCTCTGTTACCAGCATTAGTTTCCTATCTTGCTTTGGTCTACATCGTTCACCTCGAAGCGATGAAAATGGGGCTTCAAGGGCTTCCTAAGCCTTCTTCCACAATGACCTTCGCAGGAAAGGCAATGGGATTCCTGGGTGGTTTCATCGCTATTAGTTTGATTGGTATTGCTGTTTACTATGGCTTGGGTTGGATTAAGGTCGTTGCACCTTCTATTTCATTCCTGGTGGTGACATTGCTATGCATCTTAACTTATCTGGTTTTACTGTTTCTGGCCTCCCGATATCCTGATCTGGTGGTAGATTCTGCTGACACTCCCATTACCGAACTACCTCATGCTGGCGCTACGGCGATGACTGGGCTTTATTATCTTTTGCCCATTGTTATTTTAATATGGAGCATCATTATCGAGCGGCTTTCTCCCGGCCTTTCAGCGTTTTGGGCAACCATTGCAATGCTGATTGTGTCGTTAACTCAAAATCTCATTAAAGCTTTTTTTCGGGGGACGGGAAACTATTCCGAAGCGTTTATGGCTGGATTCAAGGGATGTATCGATGGAATGATCGCCGGATCGCGTAACATGATAGGAATTGGTGTGGCAACCGGTGCCGCCGGAATAATTGTCGGTACTATTTCCTTAACCGGCGCTCATCAGGTGGTGGGTGAATTCGTTGAATTTCTCTCCGGTGGGAGTTTATTGTTAATGTTGATATTGGTGGCTGTTATGAGTCTGATATTGGGGATGGGACTACCTACTACCGCGAATTATATTGTGGTCTCTTCGTTAATGGCGCCGGTAATCCTAACGTTGGGAGCTGCTAACGGGTTGATTGTTCCCCTAATAGCAGTGCATCTATTCGTGTTCTATTTTGGTATCCTCGCGGACGACACTCCGCCGGTGGGCCTGGCGGCCTTTGCTGCTGCTGCAATATCGGGTGGTGACCCTATCCGAACTGGTATTCAGGGGTTCGCCTACGATATCCGAACAGCATTGCTACCGTTCCTGTTTATCTTTAATACCGAGCTCTTGCTTATCGATGTGTCTGTGACGAAAGCGATATTTATTTTTGTCGTAGCGGTTTTTGCCATGATGCTTTTTGCCTCGGCAACCCAGTCATTTATGTTAGTAAGAAATCGATGGTGGGAGTCGGTTCTCCTCTTGTTAGTGGCATTTACATTGTTCCGACCAGGGTTTTGGCTAGACCGTGTCGTTACTCCATATGAAATCAGCCTACCAGATCAAATCCACCAGATTGTTGCCGAGGCGCCGAGAGACGAAGTATTAACACTGGTGATAAAAGGCCCTGACTTCGATACCGGAGAAATAGCCTCGACCACGATTCTGGTGCCGTTGGGTGAAAAACAGGAAGCGTCCGCACGGCTTGAAAAAGCCGGTCTGCTGATTGATATCGAAAACGAAAGAGCCCTTGTTGAAGAGCCTTTCCCGGCAACTCCATTTTTTGAAACCATCGGCAAGGAGTTTGACTACTACGCGGATGAACCGGTTGAAATTTCCCAAATAAAACAGAAGGCTGAACGGATATTTAAGGAAGTGTTCTACCTCCCGGCATTTGCCTTATTTGGACTGATTTTTCTCGCACAAAAGCGTAGAAAAATGAAAGAGGAGCGTAGTGCCTGAAATGCTTGACCATGGATTTTCTGCCAATGCGGCCGTAGGCCGACTTGAAGACCTTCCCAGAGCCAGACTGGTAAATGGAATTACACCCCTTGAAGCAATGCCGAATTTATCTCGGGTTTGTGGCGGAGCAAGACTGTATGTCAAGCGGGACGATGCCATGGGCTTTGCCTTTGGTGGAAACAAAGTCAGACAGCTTGAATTTTATCTTGGTGAAGCACTAAATCTTAACAGCGACACTATCCTGATTACTGGCGCCGTGCAGTCAAACTTCGTTCGGCTAGCGGCGGCGGCTGCCAACAAACTGGGAATGGAATGCCATATTCAGTTAGAGGAGCGTGTGCCCAAGGAAGATGATTATTATCGTCATTCTGGCAATGTTTTTTTGGACCAGCTCCTCGGTGCGACATTGCATTCCTATCCTGAGGGGGAGGATGAGGTAGGCGCTGATCTACGCTTGGGAGAGATCGCTCAGGAGTTGTCTGATAAAGGTAAGAATCCCTACGTTATTCCACTTGGTCCGGGTCACGCTCCACTTGGTGCGCTGGGATATGTGATTGCTGCACAGGAGTTGTTGAATCAAATTAAGGAATATGACTTGAGTTTTGACCAGGTTATCGTTCCTTCAGGAAGTGGGAATACCCATGGTGGCTTACTGTTTGGTTTGCGAGCGTTGGGATCTGAATTGAAAGTGAGGGGAATCTGCATTCGTCGCAATACGGAAATTCAGTTTCCGAGAATTAGACGGCGATGCGAAGATATTGCTACCCTGCTACAAGTTAAAAATATGGTTGCTGATCATGATGTGATTCTGGATGATCAATTTTTAGCGCCGGGCTATGGCCTGATGAGCTCTGCTACGGTTGAAGGAATTCTATGGGGAGCGCGATATGAGGCACTCATGTTGGATCCAACCTATTCCGGTAAGGCAATGTCCGCGTGCATCGAGTATGCCAGGAAATCAGACCCGGATTCTTCTATCCTGTTTTGGCATACCGGAGGGACTCCTGGGCTGTTCGCCTATCAGAATGACCTATCCCGGGAGTTCGCGAAACAATCCCAGGATAGAATCTAAAGTAGGGCATGAAAATAGCAAATGACCCGGTTAAGAGCAGATAGAACTGTTACCGATATGCGGTTTAAGGGGTCAAAATGGTTTCCTGGGGAGTCTGTGTTTCGTCCAGATTAGGGTAGTCCCGGGTCGTGTGTAGTCCCCGACTCTCTTTTCTCATCATGGCGCTCCTTACAGTAAGCTCCGCCACCTGAACCAGGTTTCTTAGTTCGATCAGGTCGTTGCTGATGCGAAAATTGCTGTAGAAGTCCTTTATTTCTTCCTGAAGTAATTGGATTCGATGCGCTGCTCTCATCAGGCGTTTATCAGTCCGCACAATACCGACATAGTCCCACATGCACCTTCTCAATTCCTCCCAATTGTGGGATACCACGATTTGCTCATCCGGATCGGTAACCTGGCTTTCATCCCATATCGGTAGTGATATTGTGGAAGTATTTTCGTATTTTTTGATGGTTGCCAAAATTCGATTGGCAGCAGACTCCGCAAACACAAGACACTCTACTAGGGAATTGCTGGCCAGGCGATTGGCGCCATGAAGCCCGGTATAGCTGGTCTCGCCAACAGCGTATAAATTCCCAATGTCACTTTGGCCATCAAGATTTGTTACCACTCCGCCGCAGGTGTAGTGCGCAGCGGGTACCACCGGAATGGGGTCGGTGGTAATGTCCAGACCGAATTCAAGACACTTCTGTTGAATCGTCGGAAAGTGTTTTTCAATCAGTTCGGCGGGTTGGTGGCTGATATCCAGAAAAACACTGTCATATCCATTTTTTTTCATTTCGAAGTCGATGGTTCTTGCCACAATGTCTCTGGGAGCGAGCTCACCTCTTTCATCATACTTGAGCATGAATCGGCTGCCGTCGGCGTGAATTAGCTTTCCTCCTTCACCTCGTACTGCTTCAGAGATAAGAAAGGATTTGGCATGGGGGTGGTACATACAAGTAGGGTGAAACTGGACGAATTCCATATTTGCTACTCGACAGCCAGCTCGCCACGCCATAGCGATACCATCCCCCGTTGATGTATCGGGATTGCTGGTATAAAGATAGACTTTGCTTGCTCCTCCCGTCGCTAACACCATATGCTGACAGGGTAGCGTTACCGTCTTTTTCTCATTTTGATCGAAGGCATATACACCAAGGCAGCAATTCTCTCCCCCTAGCCCCAGTTTCTTACTGGTTATTAGGTCAATGGCCACGTGATTCTCTAATAAAGTGATCATTGGATGTCTACGGACGATCTGCTCAAGAGTTTCTTCCACTGCAGCACCGGTAGCATCTGCTGCATGAATGACTCTACGATAGCTGTGCCCACCTTCCCGGGTAAGGTGATATTCGCCATCCTGATTCTCGTCCGTGAGGCTAAAACTGACGCCCCTGTCAATTAACCACTTAATGGATCTGGGTGCGTTCCTGACGACGAACTCCACGGTATCAGATTTGCATAACCCTACCCCTGCGACGTTCGTGTCATCGATATGGGATTGAAAGGAATCGTCTTCACTGAGAACAGCGGCAAGCCCACCCTGGGCATAACGTGTGGAGCCTTCATTAAGGATCTTCTTGGATAAAATAGTCACTCTAATATCGGCATCTGCCAGGCGCAGGGCAGTCGATAGGCCGGCCAAGCCCCCGCCGATGACCATGACGGGGCTTGATGTTTGGTGGCTTGAGTCGGTAGGCATAGAAGGTATGTGTAAGAGGAGATTAGTCAATCATTGATCAACTAATGAATCACGGGCTGATCAAATAAATTATCCGTTATTACATGACAATTAGCCAGCCGCATGTTCCTCATTGCGAATTGATTGTACTGTCTCCAGATAGGCTTTAATGATATCAGTTTCATGAACGACTCCCACGAATTGACCATAACCTGGTCCATTACCTGCAATTACCGGAATACTCTCTCCAATGAAATCCGTCATGCTTTCCATGGCCTCCCATATGGTGGTATGAGTGGTAAAGATCAGTGTTTCCTTTTTGGCATGTTCCAGCGCCGTTCCGCTCTGATCAAGATTCTCGTAAATTGATATCAGATAGGGGAGTTTAATGGTTCCGGCATAGCGGTGGGTTTCATCCACTACATAGGCTTCGGTTTCTCCGGTTTGCTTCAATCCCTCCCAAACTAATCGCATCGATGAATTTGACTCATAAATCTTAATATCACGATTGATATAGGACTTAATACTAATCTGATTCAAAATGACTTTATCCCTCCCCATGGATAAATCGAATTGCTGATTTCGTAATTGCAGGTCAAATAATGATCTGCCGAATAGCCGATAGGCGATAAGGTTCGAGAAAACCACGCTTACCATGGAAGCTGTAGCCAGATCATAGCTTCCGGTTAACTCAATAATAATGAGGATGGAGGTAAGAGGTGCACCGACAATGGGACTAGTGACCGCCATCATTCCACAGATGATGTAGACCGCAACATTAGTATCCTCAATGCCACCCAAAGATTCCAGGGTAACGCCTACAAGTGCGCCAAATAGTGCGCCAATGAGTAAAGAGGGGCTAAAAATGCCTCCGGCAAAACCAAACCCAAGACAGATCGCGGTTAATAGGAAACGGGCGATAAAAATCAATAAAAGATCTGAGGAGGAAAAAAACTCGTTAACAAAGGTTAGTTCCAGAGTCTTACTGCTTAAGTTGAGAATTTCAGGCATCCATAATGCCGTTATGCCAAGGCAAATTCCGGCGATAGCAGGCTTCAAATGCTGTTGAACTGGTACTGACCGGGAAAGTTGCTGGGCTTTGAGCACTGATCTTACTAGGCCCGCCGCAATAAACGCGCCAGTGATCCCGATAAAAACAAATACGGCATATTCAGTCGGTAGAATATTCTCTACCTGTTCCACTTCAAAAAGAGGGGGGCGTTCAAAGACCACATGAGACATAAAATAGCCCGTGGACGCGGATATGGCGATTGGGGCGAATGACCGTAGTGAGTAGTGTCTCAGTATGACCTCATGAGAGAAGACGATACCCGCTAAAGGTGCATTAAAGGCGGTTGCAATGGCCGCTGCTGCGCCACATCCAATGGCGATAGAGCCCGTGAAATGAGTAGCCTGGAAGACCCGGGTTAATGCGCTTCCAATTGTTGTGCCAAGGTGGGCAATGGGTCCATAGTGGCCAACCGAAGCACCGCTTCCCATGGATACGATGACCGCTAGTGAAGATTTAAGCCCGTCTCTCAAAGGTAATGAGGGCTTGATATTGTGTGCCGCCTTTATTGACTCCAAAATTCCATGAGGAGCATTATTGCTAATTTTTCGGATTATTAGACCCACAGCCAGTCCGGCCAAGATGGGGATTAACAGGGTCGGTATGGCCCAATACCATTTTTTGCCTTGTGGTTCCAGGGAAATGTTGTTAGCGGGTATGGTGAGCAGGTTATTCAACCATAATAGGATCTCGACGAATGAAATTGCCAAGTGCCGTAATTAGCCCTGTGATGATGGCACACAGCGATAAAACCGTAATGGTAGCAATCACGCTCGATGTCGTGCTGGGCCCGATTGGGTCGCCTACTGTGGGTTTATGCATTCAGATTTTGCTTATATACAGAGACGCCGGGACGCGAGTCCATCTATCTGACCCCTTCACTGCGATCGAACTTCACCCCCAGCACAATCGATGTTTCAGTTGACTTCACTCCTGATACGGCACTGATATTGTCAAGTTCCTGATCGAGCTCAAGGGGACTGTCTACTGAGAGAATGGCAATAAGGTCAATGTTTCCGCTGACAGAATAAAGTGTGTCGATAGCTGTCAACTTCTCCAGTTTCGAAATCACCTGACTGCTTTTATTAGGGTCAAGGACAAGATTGACATGAGCGCTGATTTTTGATGCTCTTAATGCTTCTCCCAGCCTCGTTGTATATCCAAGAATGTGCCCCTTCTGCTCCAGTCGAGCTAAACGCTGTTGTACTGTGGTTCTGGACAGAGATAGCTCTCTAGCGATTTCACTGATGGGTTTTCTTGCATTCTGTTTAAGGATTGCAATCAATCTTTTGTCTTTGGTGGTAATCACACTTGGTCACATTAACGGTTTGATAAGTCATTTTAACCAATTTCAGTGATCATCTCTCAACTATCGTCGCTGTTTAGTGTTATCCCTGGTCGATATACTTTTCTTAATTACAATTCAGAAAAGTCGAAAAAGATATGAAACCCAGCAAAATTTATGATCAGGGCTCAATGCCGATAGCGAGAAAAACCTGCTGGTTTGATACTCAGCAATTCCTTGAGCACGAGCAGCCCAATTTGCCGGTGTTTCTTTACGCCGCATCTGCTTTATATAAAACCAGTAGAAGCCTTCAATTGAATTTTCCAGGTGAAGTCTCCTACGCAGTAAAGGCTAATCCTGAAGAAACTGTGTTGAACACACTTTGGGATTCAGGGATTCGTTCATTCGATGTTGCCTCTATAAATGAAATAAAGTGGGTGAGTTCGCTGTTTCGCGATGCAAATTTGCATTTCAATAACCCTGTTAAATCCGAACGCGATATTGAACAGGCGTATTGCCTCTACGGTGTAAGATCATTCGTCATTGACGATCTTTCGGGTTTAAATCTGCTCATACCTTACCTTAGAGCAGAAGTGGAGGTAACGATTAGATTTAAGTTAGATCATGATCGTGCGGCTTACGACTTTGGCAGCAAATTTGGTGCGACATCAGAACAAGCCATTATGTTACTGAAGCGGGTCAATCAATACCAGGCGAAGTGTGCGTTAACATTTCATCCTGGCTCTCAATGTACCGATTCGGAAGTTTATGAACGATACATTATCGAGGCGGCTCGTATTGCGAGGAAAGCAGATGTTTCTATCAAACGACTAAATGTTGGGGGCGGTTTTCCAGTCAATTATCAGAACAGCAACGTAGCTGAAATCAGTGAGTTCTTCCACGTTATAAACCAAACCGTGAAACAGTGTTTTCCTGATGATGTACCAGGATTGCTTTGCGAACCAGGAAGAGCGATGGTGTCATTCTGCGCTTCGTTGCTAACCCGGGTAATTCATTTGCGCGATAATGGAGACGTGTTCATTAATGACGGAGTATATGGTGGACTCCAGGAGCAATCCATTATGGCGATTGAGACGCCGTTGCGGATATGGCGTAATGGGATCGAGATTCAACAAGGCGGTAAGGCCAGAACAATATTTGGTCCTACTTGTGATCTAGTGGACAGATTATTATCCCAATATCCGCTTTCTGAGGATATCAAACCAGGGGATTACGTGGAATTTGGTCTCATGGGGGCATATGGTTCAGCCACCGCAACGGGTTTTAACGGTTTTGATCCAGCGGAATATGTTTGGGTAGAAAAGGGTTTTGAACTCTGAGGAACATTTCGGGATAGATGGGGTTGCTAATTGTGTGCCAGTTAATTAGGTAGCCGTGAGTACCTAGTTGTCCGATATTTGAGGATATCTGTTATGTCGAAAATGACGGGTTGAGGTAGTGCATGGATCAGGGTGTAATTTGGACCTGTCTTGTTTTGGTCGCAGTATTGAAAGAAAATAGTATTCCAATATTATGATATATTTCCCTTCTTTTGCTGCTCCTGTTTCCTGAAAATGAAAAAGAAAGAAAATAGTTCTATAGATAGCGTTGACCGGAAAATATTGCATTACCTACAACAGGATGCCAGTCTAACCATCAAGGAAATTGCCGAGAAGATACATCTTTCTCCAACCCCGTGTTGGAAACGAATTCAAAGGATGGAGAAAAATGGAGTGATCCGTGCGAGGGTAGCCCTTCTTGATCCAGAAAAAGTAGATGCAAATGTCACTGTTTTTATTGCGATTAAAACAGATCAGCACAATACAGCATGGAGCGAAAAATTCGCATTCGAGATGTCGTCCATTCCCGAAATTATGGAAATCTATCGAATGAGTGGTGAAGTGGACTATCTATTGCGTGTTGTTGTATCGGATATAGCGGCATTTGATAATTTGTACAAGACTATTATCGACCGTATCGATTTATCCAACGTGACTTCCAGCTTTGCTATTGAACGAATGAAGTACACAACCGCATTGCCCATTTAGTCTGCTCGCTTTGGTTCAAAGGCGGCTATGATTTTCGTTGCTGGACTCGTGTTACTCACGTTAGGTTTTTTTTAAAGGAGACGATGTTGAAACATCTCCTAACCCGTAATTAAAACCCTATTAACCGCATCGAACTAGACTGCAAAACCCAAGTTTGCGATAATCGGTTATCAATATTTCTATCTTGCAGATCGATAATTTTTTGGTGCTTTTAAGTTCGTTTTTTAGGTTCGTTTAATAGGTTGGTGATCACTTATCGCTTATCACTAACTGCTAACCGTATCTTAAGAAGCCATCCAGTGTGAGCCTTTATCGGCCTTTATCAGATTGTAAGATTTATTTATTGAGCTTTCGTTTTTCTGGTTCGATGATTTAGAGCCGTTTCTGTCGTATTTGTTATTGTGATGCATTGCCGTGGGGGTTTTTAGTTTTGGTGATGACAATCTTTTCTGACAAGTGAAACAGTTTTCTCTACTTCGGACTTTCAATTTTTAGATTCAGGTTGAGACTTCAAATCGGCTAGCAGTTCTATTAAAAACATGCCGTTTGATTGGCGATGCCAGGATTAATTGGATGATCAGAATTAACGTCAATTTCGCAAATCCAATTCAATCAATAATGATATGTTCACTTGGAGATCCTGATGGACTTAAGAAAAATAAAAAAACTAATCGAACTGTTAGAAGATTCTGCCCTGGTAGAAATGGAGATTACTGAAGGGGAAAACACAATTCGCTTAAGTAGGGCTGCGTCCATGGGAGCAGCAGTAACGAATTTTGCCCCGCAGCCCACTATGGTTGCTCCAGTTACTTCACCAGTTGTTTCAATGGGAGAAGGTTCCCAGGTGGGATCCGGCCCTGAGCCTGTATCGGAGCCTCAGGCCAATGGAGAGGCGGTAACCTCCCCTATGGTGGGTACTTTTTATGACTCGGCAACACCTGAATCGGCACCCTATGTTGGTGTGGGGTCAGTGGTCAATGTGGGTGATACGCTTGCAATTATTGAAGCGATGAAGACTTTTAATCAAATTGATTCAGATATTGCTGGAACGGTTCGAGCAATATTGAAAAAGAGCGGGGATCCAGTTGAATATGGTGAACCTGTGTTTTTAATTGAGCCTTAAATCATGGTTGAGAATATTAAAAAACTGGTTATTGCCAATCGCGGAGAGATCGCGCTTCGTATTCTGCGGGCCTGCAGGCAACTTGGAATTTCAACCGTGGCTTTGCACTCAGAAGCGGATCGGGAAGCGAAATACGTGCGTCTGGCCGATGAGTCTGTTTGTATTGGACCTTCAGCAGCAGCAGAAAGCTATTTAAATATCGCGTCGGTTATTGCGGCTGCCGAAGTTACTGAGGCCCAGGCGATTCATCCCGGTTATGGATTTCTTTCTGAAAATCCAGATTTCGCGGAGCGGGTAGAACAAAGTGGCTTCACGTTCGTTGGGCCTGAAGCTGAAACAATTCGAGTCATGGGGGATAAAATATCAGCCATTGCTGCGATGAAGGCCGCCGGCGTGCCTTGTGTTCCAGGTTCAGATGGCCCTGTCCCAAACGATCCCGAGGAAATTTTAGCCATTGGGAGAAAGATTGGTTTTCCCCTGATGATTAAGGCAACTGGCGGTGGCGGTGGCGGTGGTAAAGGTATGAGGGTCGCCAGGAGCGAAGCTGAGTTACTTGAAAATATTGAGATGACAAAAAAGGAAGCGGCAGCGGCTTTTGGAAATGATGTTATCTATATGGAGAGATTTCTCGAAAAACCCCGACATGTTGAATTTCAGGTGTTGGCTGATACCCATGGCAACGCCGTCCACTTGGGAGATCGGGATTGTTCGATGCAAAGACGGCATCAAAAAGTCATTGAAGAGGCACCCGCGCCAGGTATTACTGATAAACAGCGTCAGGAAATTGGTAATCGATGTGCAGAAGCCTGTAGAAAAATAGGATATCGAGGGGCGGGTACGTTTGAATTCTTATACGAAGATGGGGAGTTCTTTTTCATCGAAATGAACACCCGTATTCAGGTGGAGCATCCGGTTACGGAAATGATTACTGGTATTGATCTTTTACAGGAACAGATTCGCGTAGCTGATGGCGCAAAACTACAGTTTGAACAAAAGGATATTCAATTTAGCGGACATGCTATCGAGTGTCGATTAAATGCGGAGGATCCGGATACTTTCGTACCCTCACCCGGCAGAATTACTCAATACCACATGGCTGGAGGCCCAGGAGTTCGGGTGGATTCCCATGTTTATAGTAATTATTTTGTTCCGCCGTATTATGATTCGATGATCGGTAAGGTTATTACTTATGGAATGAATCGTCAGGAGGCTTTGGTGAGAATGAATGGAGCATTGCAGGAAATGGTGGTCGAGGGGATTAAGACCAATCTTCCTTTACATCTACGATTGATTCGGGATCCCAATTTTGCCAAAGGAGAATGTGATATTCATTACCTGGAAAAGCAATACGGAATGAGTTAGTGGCGGGTTATCTTCAAGTCGTATTTGACATTGAGCGTGAGCAATCGGTGGGCGTTTCCCTGATGATTGAAGATCTCGGAGCGCTTTCCATTACCATCAAAAGCGGGAATGAGCAGGAGTGTTTTGATGAATCCTCTCCAAGTGAACCACTCTGGGAGAAGCAATGTATGAGTGCCCTGTTTCAAAGAGAAACAGATTTCGAAAATCAGGTGGCATCATTGACTCATGATATCTCCAATCAGCTAGTTGATCTATACCAGGGGACCTCCTCACTGGTTCCCAAATTGATTTTTGAAAACATCCCGGATAAGGATTGGGAGCGAGCCTGGCTTGACGAATTTAAACCGATTAAAGTTGGGCATAAGCTATGGGTATGTCCAACCTGGTGTAGTCCTGTGGAACCTGGTCATCAAAATTTGCTGATTGATCCCGGGTTGGCGTTTGGCACTGGCACACATCCGACGACTCAATTGTGTCTAACGCATCTTTCCACGGAAACTCTGAATGGGAAAACGGTGTTGGATTTTGGGTGTGGGTCAGGGATTCTCGGAATCGCTGCAGCGAAACTTGGGGCGTTAGAAACCTTTGGAACAGATGTTGATAGTAAAGCTGTCGATGCTGCTAATGCGAATAGTGTCGTGAATCAGGTTTCTGACAAGTTTGAGGCCATGATGAATGAGACGTTTTTTCGTCAGGTTGGAGATCAAAAATTCGATCTGGTAATTGCCAACATATTGGCTGGAACGTTAATTGAGTTGGTGGATGAATTGATTTCAAGAACCGCCCTAAGTGGTCGAATTTTATTGTCCGGCATTCTACATCACCAGGCTGATGCGGTCATTGCGGCTTATTGTCAACATTTCGATTTTAAGAAAAATCAAAGTGGCGATTGGATGTTGTTAGTGGGAGAAAAACATGGCAGCTGACGTATTTTGTGTTTGTCCAACATGTGAAGTTACGTTTCCATTGTCGGATGAAGACGCTCATTCCCGATCAGGAATGGTGCGATGCATTTCCTGTCGACATATTTTTGCAGCGGAACCTAATCGCATTTATCTGGATAAGGGAAATGGTCATCCGGAAGATGAGAATGGAGAGCCTGCTTCTTTGGGTACCGAAGATCGAGTCCATGAGTCAGTTAGTGATTTGGATCAGGAGCCCGAAAGTTCTTCCCGATCCGCTGGGTCTGATACAACATTGTCTCATTCGACGGATTTTTCGAACGAAAACCCAGATTTAGGACACCGTGACCATAAGAACCTGCATCACGGAAACCAGGACCATGGAAGTCTGAAATACGAAATTCCGAGTCAGGAAAATCACCACGAGAGTCAGGAAAAAGAAACGGATGCAGAGGAAGAAGCAGAAAACCTCATTCAGAAAATCGACGAAGTCGCTGACTATCTGGATCGAAAAGAACCCGATTCCAGGGTTGTGGCAGAGCCGGAAATACAGTTGCTTGACCTAAATATGGATCGCTCCATTGGAGTGAATCCTCCTAAGTCCCGAACCGCGTATGACAGCGGCCTGGAGTTGGCAATGGACGATCTTGATCCACTTACCGATGAGTTTCTGGATGATGACTTTTTGGATGACGATAGCGTGGTTTCACCTAATGTGACTTCTGGTCATCGTCATTTTGACGCTAACGGACAGGGGCCGAATGGACAAGGACCTGGCGGACAAGTATCCAGCGGACAAGGAACTGGTGGACAAGGACATGAGTCATCAAAGAAGCGGTCGAAAAGCCGATGGGGTAAAAACCGTTCTGTAGATGGCGCAGGGCTTTCCGTTAATTCCTATGAGCAGACATCGCTTGGTAGGATGAAGACCAATGGCGTAGATGAGTATATTGGAAAGCGTAGCAATCCTCTTGCCACAATCGTCTGGTCATTGGTTACCGTTATATTCCTGTTCCTGTTAGGTGTTCAGGTAAAGTACTTTTTTGTAGAGAAATACGAACAACATGAAACCTATCGAAAATACCTTGTGGGGTTCTGTAAGATAGCAGGATGTGAGCTTTCGCCCCGTCGGGAACCGTATAGCTTTACTTTGACTTACACTCGAATTGAACTTCATCCTAAACAACCAGGGTCATTAAGAGTGACGGTAAAAATGGTGAATGAGGCTCAATTTGCGCAGCCATATCCCGATCTCCAGCTGACACTGACTGATAAGGTGGGAGTAGTTGTTGGAAGAAGAATCTATTCTCCTGATCTCTATTTGCCGCCGGACCAGGAGAATCTAATTGAACCCGGTAGTTTACGTGAGGTGATGTTCGACCTGTTGCGCCCTCACGAAACAGCAGTGGGCTTTGTCGTCGCGGTTTCGGTAAAAGATAGCTCAGTTTAGGTTTATACCACTGTGAAAATCGGTGATCTCTCACTCGCCAATAATGTGTTTTTGGCGCCAATGGCAGGGGTTACTGATCTCCCTTTCCGGTTGCTTTGTCGACGGCTGGGTGTGGGCATGGTAACTGGAGAGATGGTTTCTTCCGTAGCCTCTTTACGCGATACTCTTAAATCGAAACTACGAGGGGTTCATATTAAGGAGCCAACCCCACGCAGTATTCAGATCGTTGGTTGGGACCCCGATGCCATGGCTGATGCTGCTCGTTACAATGTAGATCAGGGAGCATCGATGATTGATATCAATATGGGGTGTCCGGCTAAGAAAGTGTTTAAACGACTAGCTGGGTCTGCATTGATGGGAGACGAAGTGCTTGTTGGAAAAATTCTCGATAAGGTCGTCGCCGCAGTTGATGTTCCAGTCACTTTGAAAACTCGAACTGGTGTTGACCCAGAGCATAAAAACGTGGTGCGCATAGCCAGAATCGCAGAGAATTCTGGAGTTCAGTGTCTCGCAGTACACGGTCGAACCCGCGCTTTGCATGTATAGGGGCAAAGCGGAGTATTGGAGCATACGACAGGTTAAGAAAGCGGTATCTATTCCTGTTATCGTGAACGGTGATCTTGACAGCGCTGAGGCAGCTAAATGCGCCCTTAAATATACAAAGGCCGACGGTGTGATGATCGGTCGAGGTGCAAATGGGGCTCCCTGGTTTCCAGGGCAAGTTGCGAGCTATCTCAATCATGGTGTTCAACCCAAATCGCCTGAGCTATCGATTCAAAGAGAGATTATTCTTGAACATCTTCAGGAGATCTACTCTTTTTACGGATCATTTCAGGGTGTTCGTATCGCTCGAAAGCATATAAAATGGTACACCCAGAATTTTCCTGATTCCAATTTTTTCCGGAGTAAGGTAAATAAAATGGAGCAACCGGATGCGCAATGGAGAGCCGTTGACGCATTTTACTTGAATCTGAATAACAGCATTGGGCAGCAGTATCTTGATCGATAAAGAGCCAGGCCAAAAAAGAGGTTTGTCTGAACATGTGAAGGAATCCGTTGAAAACTATTTTGAAAGTCTCAATGGTGAACAACCCTATGGTGTGTACTCGATGGTGTTATCGGAAATGGAAAGGCCGCTTTTGACTGTGGTGATGAAACATTGTCAGAATAATCAAAGTAAGGCTTCAAAAGTGCTCGGTATTAATCGTAATACATTACGGAAAAAACTGGAGTCCTATGGGCTTGTCTAATCGATTTCTGAAATGGGTCCATTGGCTTTCATATACTCCCCGGTGATTTTGGTGTTAGGTTTTGCGCTTATTGCTTATTTCCAACGCTTGGTTCGCGTAACAGGCTATAGTTGGGCATCAAATTACTACAATAATCTGATCACAATCCGAATTCCATTTCACTCGATCTGATTGAAGGACTGCTGAATCTCCAATCTCTCGAACTTTCCGTCTCCCAATCAAGTATTAGATCTCCTTATTTTTTCGCATTTTGAGTTTTATGTCATTTCCTATTCGTAGAGCGTTAATCAGTGTTTCCGATAAAAAGGGTATTCTTGAGTTTGTCAGAAAGCTGGTAGGCGCCGGAGTCGAAATTCTTTCAACAGGGGGCACAGCGAGACTTTTGATTGAAAATGACATTGAGGTTGTCGAGGTCGGTGATTACACGGGTTTTCCCGAGATCATGGATGGTCGGGTCAAGACACTACATCCAAAGATTCATGGCGGGATTCTGGCAAGATTTGATCAGGATGAACATGTTATGAGAGAGCATGGAATCGGCGCTATTGACCTTGTTGTCGTTAACCTCTACCCCTTCAAGGACACCATTGAGAAAAAGGACTGTTCTCTTGGAGAAGCGATTGAGAATATCGATATCGGCGGTCCAACCATGCTCAGGGCTGCGGCGAAAAACTATAAACATGTGACTGTTGTAATCAATCACCTGGATTATGACCTTGTAATCAATGAGATGGAAAACCACAACAATCATCTCCCAGAGTCGTTGAGATTTGATCTTGCAGTTAAAGCTTTTGAGCATACTGCTCAATACGATGGAGCCATCGCCAATTATCTGGGACGCAAGGTCAGTGGGGATGGGGAGCCCGACGAGGGTTTTCCTCGAACATTTAATGTGCAGTACACAAAAAAACAGACAATGCGTTATGGAGAAAACCCACATCAGTCGGCGGCATTTTATGTGTCTGATGATCAGGTGCCAAACATCTCCAATGCAAAGCAACTACAAGGTAAGGCGTTGTCCTACAATAATATTGCAGATACAGATGCAGCACTTGAATGTGTAAAACAGTTTGGTTCAGAAGGGGATGGAGTCGGGCATGCCTGTGTAATTGTAAAACACGCAAACCCCTGCGGTGTATCCGTACGGGAAAGTCAACTAGCAGCCTATGAGGCAGCTTTTTTAACGGATTCTGAATCCGCTTTTGGAGGCATCATTGCCTTTAACTCCTGTTTGCAGGCGAATACTGCCAGGGCAATTGTTGATCGCCAGTTCGTGGAAGTGATTATTGCCCCAGAAGTGTCAGAAGAAGCAACCGCGGTTTTACGAAAAAAGAAAAATGCTCGAATACTTGTTTGTGGGCATTGGCCTCGTGGAGATTGGAATGATCTGGAATTGAAAAGGCTCGATTATAAAAAAGTAAACGGTGGACTGTTAGTGCAGGATGTAGATATTGATCTGGTTTCAAAAATGGAAGTAGTGACAGATCGTAGTCCAACGTCGGATGAATTAGCAGATTTAGAGTTCGGCTGGAAGGTTGCAAAATTTGTTAAGTCGAATGCAATCGTGTATGCGAGGAATAAACAAACCATTGGTGTTGGCGCGGGACAAATGAGCAGAGTAAATTCTGCCAGAATTGCTGCTATCAAGGCACAACAGGCTGGCTTGGAACTGAATGGGGCGGTTATGGCGTCAGACGCTTTTTTTCCTTTCCGGGATGGGTTGGATCGTGCGGCCAAAGCAGGCATCACTGCGGTTATCCAACCAGGAGGTTCACTGAACGACCAAGAAACAATTGATGCCGCCAATGAACATGGAATTGCTATGGTATTTACCGGCATGAGACATTTTCGACACTAGGTGTCAATTTAATCGTTACTATGAGTACCCTTTCATAATCACTATTCATCATTTATCCCGTCAATTTTTCCTTTGAATTCAGCCAATAAAACCGATAAGCAGTATGAAGTGATTCTCACTGGAGACACATTAAGTGGACATGATCCGGAGGATGTTGCTGTTTCTTTGGCGGGTCTTTTTCATTCCACCCCCCAGAAAATGTCTTCTTTGTTACAGGGAGACGTTACGCCCTTAAAGAAACACTATATCGAGGAGGATGCTCGAGAAATCAGGGACGCTATTAGAAATACGGGAGCAGGGTGTTCGATCAGTTTAGTCGATGAGTTGGATGAGGATGAACTAGATGAAGATGAACTGGGAGGGGAGGTTGAAACCGAGCCAGGTTCTTCAACGTTCAATCCAAAAGAAGGGCAAATACTAAATGCAGATGAAGACAGTTCTGTTTCTAGGGGCGATTCTGTGGAGCCCGGAGCAGGAGAAATTCATCGGCGACAGGGACAGGAGGGGGAAAGTGAAACAGAAAACTACAGTGAATCCGTTAATTCGTCAGAGAGGGATTCGTCGGATAGGAATTCGGTTTATTGGGATCAGGTTTCCAGTTTTATCGAAACGAATACTTCTTACTACCTTCGGCAGTTTAAACGGTTTGGAGAGCTTCAGAAGATCTCTTTCACTCCAACATGGCATTGGCCGGCCTTTTTGGGTTTCTTTTTCTGGGCCTTGTATCGAAAGCTTTGGCGTTTAGCTGGGATAAACCTGATTGGTGGGTTCGTACTGGGCTTTTTGTTTGACTCAAATCTACTTTTCCTATTGTGGTCGTTCTTCTGGGCTATGAGCGCAAACTTTTTATATCTAAAAGAAGTAAGGCGATACGTGCCTTATCCACCGGTCGAATCGCCAGGTCCTCCTGATCAACAATATGGTGGGGTGAGTAAAGTCGCGCTGTGGCTTGGGGCCGTGTTTGCTGTCATTTTTATGTTTTCCTCCATTCAGTATATGTCGGCTCAGTTTATGGATAAGTATGGAGATGAAATTAACGAGATATTACCGGGTTCTGGTTCTTTGACCCGGGGGGACGGTTCGACACTGAATCAGACAGACGAAGAAGATCCTGTTATCGCCAAAACCGTTGTTTCATTGAGAGTATTGGCGACGTCAATTAAGATGTTGATGTTAGGAAAGGCTTCAGAAAAAGATGGAACGTTCGATACCAACGAAATCCAGAGTGTTGAGATGTTTGTTGAGAAGATAAAAGATAAAGCAGTTAAGGATTCATGGGGCGTTGAAATTCGGTTAGAGCATCGTGGCGATCACTATGTGATCATCTCTGCAGGGCCGGATCAGATTTTCTCCACACATGATGATCTGGTGCAGCAGGTCACCCTGTCGACAGGAAATTGATTGTCTTATTTGTGAGTTGTTTTATTTTCACAATCAGGCCCAGGCGAATAGGCCGCAACATCTAGAGATAGGGTTTAAAAATGAATGTATTGGTTGTTGGTTCCGGTGGGCGTGAACACGCTCTGGCATGGAAATCACGATACTCTGAGGTGGTGGATCAGGTTTTCGTTGCGCCAGGAAATGCGGGTACCGCCAGTGACGAGGGCCTGAAAAATATTTCTATTAATGCCGAAGACATCGAGTCACTGCTGGAATTTGCTAAAAATGAATCAATCGATCTCACCATTGTTGGCCCCGAGGGACCGTTGGTGGCTGGTATTGTTGATCGGTTTTCCGAGGAAGGTTTGAAGTGTTTTGGGCCAACCGCCAGGGCTGCGCAACTGGAAGGGTCCAAAACTTTCGCCAAGGATTTTCTTGCTGATAACCAAATCCCCACTGCAGCGTACCGGAGTTTTGTTGATGTTCATGATGCTCTGAGCTATTTGGATGGAATTGAGTTTCCAGTCGTAGTGAAAGCTGACGGGTTAGCTGCCGGCAAGGGGGTAGTGATCGCAGAAACGCGGCATGAGGCCAAAAAGGCAGTGGAGGACATGCTCTCGTCTAATCGATTTGGTGATGCGGGGAGCACCGTCGTGATCGAAGAATTTCTAGAGGGAGAGGAAGTCAGTTATATTTGTATCGTTGACGGTGAGAATATATTGCCAATGGCAACATCGCAGGATCATAAAGCTGCCTATGAAGGCGACATGGGACCAAATACCGGAGGAATGGGGGCCTATTCCCCAGCTGCCGTCGTGGATGAACGGATGCATCAGGTTATCATGGAGCAAGTGATGATCCCCACGGTTCAGGGGCTCAGAAAAATGGGTATCCACTATGTTGGTTTTCTTTATGCTGGTTTGATGATCGGTAAGGACGGATGTCCCAGAGTGCTGGAGTTTAATTGCCGCTTTGGGGATCCGGAAACCCAACCAATTATGATGCGACTGAAATCGGATCTGGTTCTGCACTGCCTTGCGGCCATTGATGGACGTCTAAACAGGGAGAAAGCTGTGTGGGATGATAGACCTGCTTTGGGGGTGGTACTGGCAAGCGAGGGTTACCCGGGGAGCTACAAAAAAGGTTTGGTGATCTCTGGTCTCGATACTCAACTCTCCAATTCCTCGTCTGATGAATCCTCCGGTATCACTGGAAAGTTGTTTCATGCCGGCACCGATGTGCAAAGTGGAAACATCATTACTGCAGGGGGTAGGGTTATTTGTTCAACTGCATTGGGAGGAAGCCTGCTTGAAGCGCAGAAGGCTGCTTATGCCCTGGCTGAATCTGTTTCCTGGGATGGCTGTTGGTATCGTCGTGACATCGGATTTAAGGCCTTGGGAAGGTAGAAATTTGATCACATTGCCAGATCGG
>JAALKB010000280.1 GCA_011088265.1 Gammaproteobacteria bacterium | reverse complement strand
CTGTCATTTCCCCAGTCACCACATTGCCCGCGATGATCACCACACCCGGACATTCATCCCTTAGTCTTTTGATAAACCCGGAAAAGCGTTCGGAGTAACCGTTTGCCACATCGACACAGATATATTTAAGTTTGACATCCTCTTTGCTATAAACACTTTTAAATTTATCGTAGTCGCTTTGTGCGATACCCATGGAGTAGGCGACATGTTCGCGATGCTTGACAGCATCTTCATTAAAAAAAATGGCATAAATCTGACTCATCATAGTTTTTTACGAGACACGTAAAAAGACCCTGTTCACTTAGCGCTTCGGCGACTTTAAATGTGCCGACCCCGTCCATGTTAGACGCCATAATCGGTATTCCCTTATATTGGGGGCCCCTACCGTCCAGCAGTGCATTTCGAAACGAAAACTCCCGATATAAATCAACCTCCTTTCGACTCGCTAATTCGCTTCTTTTCGGTCGAATCAAAACACTGTCATAATCCAGTTTCTTTTCTTCTTCTATTCTCATTTTGCTAATTAGTCGATTCTATTACTATCATTTTCAACATTTCTGGAGCCGCTCGATTGCAGGTTAGGCAGATATCAAAAATATAATCCTGGTAAAGATGGCCCCAGAGCAATGTTTTACTGCGTCTACCATCTCGGTCTGCCATCTCCGTCTGTCATCTCTATGCGGGAGCATTCCTGGTGGCTAATTTTAATCCAGTTTTCCTGTTATCCCCAGCTAATTCTCGATCCGATCCAGTTACCACGTGAAGCAAGATCTCATTTAAGTATTCCATTGATACAGGAAACAGACGCTGACTCAGTGTTTCCTATCGGTATTTCTTCTCAGTGTTTGTTTAACGACCTACTTCTCTCAATCATCTTTAATGCCATGTCGACCCACGATCACCGTTAAAAAACGAATGGGTAGAGAAATTAACTCCTCCGGTCCATGGGGAGCCTCGGAATCAAAGTACAGGGAATCACCGGGCTTCAAACGATAAATATTATTGGCATGTCTGTAAACAACCTCACCTTCCAGCATATGAATGAACTCGATGCCTGGGTGTTGGAACAATGGGAAGACATCCGACTTTTCAGTGAGAGTCACAATATAGGGCTCAACAGCGGGCTGCTGGCTACTCGAATGACCCAGAAGTTTGTAATGGTGCCCCGCCCTGGTTCCCTGTCGCTCGATGTCTAGTCCCTCCCCCGCTGGCACAAAGGTTGCCTGACTAATTTCTTCATATAACCTGAATAAGGAGGTCACCGGCACATTGAGAGCTTTCGACAGGGAATTCAAAGTAGCTAATGACGGAGAGGTCATGCCATTTTCCACCTTCGACAACATACCCGGCGACAATCGCGCCTCCCTCGCTAAATCAGCCACGGTCATTCCCTGCTTAATGCGAAACTGCTTTACCTGGGTTCCAATGGCCAACTCCAATGCGTTCTCCTGGACGCACCGGGATGGATCGTGTTCTTTTTTTATCAATCTTGAACTCACTGCTCGCTAGTTAGAAGTTTATGAAAGAGAGTTGCTGGAATTAGGCCCTGATGTAACGCTACTTTAGATCTGTGGCTCCTGATAAGCTGATTATTCCACACATTCAACACATTCGCGGTCCTGAATGCTAAAACCCAGTTCCTAACATCGCCAGATATGCATCCGATATTCGATACCTAAACCGCAGAAGTCATTCGAAAGATCATACAAAGTGCCCAGAAGTAACAATAAGTGACAATAAATATCAAACCAATGCACTTTAAATTGCTTAAAATCCACATAGCTACTCTTTAAACACCAGACAAGCGTTAGAAACCGCCTGGCAGTATCACTACTTTATCAAATCTCCCGGGACATCTTTGAACCACGTTGATAAAGCGGCAATGAACACAAACCAGGCTTGTTGCCCATGACAAAAACAGATAGTGTGAATACATAAATGAGTGTCCCTCGAAAACACCTTGCCCAACTCAAACCCTACCCTATTCCCGTCAAACCGGATGACCCCAGCGGCAGCAAGCTCTATCTTGATGCGAATGAGAACATCTATGACACCGATCCAGCTATATTAACCGCAGCCCAAGCGGCCTGCGTCGGTAACGGATTCTATCCAGATAGCTATGCTCTTTCGTTACGGGAAGGCATCGCGGAAGTTCACGACATCAACCCCGATAATATTCTTTGCGCAAGAGGGGCCATGGAACTAATCTCTCTGCTCGCAACCGCCTTCCTTGAACCTGGCGTCAATGCAGTAGTCAGTGAATTCGGTTACCTGTACTTCAAAACTGCCACTAACCTCACCGGTGCTGAGTGCATTTCCGCTCCAGAGCAACACCTAACAACCGACATTAATGCCATTCTGGAGAAGGTAAACCAGAAAACCAGACTGGTTTTTATCGCTAATCCGGCAAATCCGTCTGGCACACTAATCAGCAATAAACAGCTATCAGAGCTACGACAAAAACTACCTGATTCAACCCTGTTGGTAATCGACGAAGCCTATGCAGAATATGCAGACCCGGCTGTCTACAAATCAAACTTCAATCTGGTCAATCAGGGTAATACCATTATTCTGCGCACATTTTCAAAAATTTACGGTCTTGCGGGATTCCGCGTTGGCTGGGGAGTTTTCCCCACTGATGTTGCCAATACCATCCGAATCATCCATCAACCTAACGCCGTATCCATGGTCAGTCAGGCAGCAGCACTTGCAGCGATAAGACAGCAGGACAGTGTCTCCAAAATCAGGGAACGTAATCGACGAATTAGAGACGATTTTGCCCATCAAATGAAGACCATGGGAATTAGTTCCATCCCCTCCCACACTAACTTCCTATTAGCTAAATTTGCTTCCAAAGAACATGCTAATTCCGCCTACCAATGGCTCCGGGACCGAAACATCATGGTCCGCCCTACAAATAGCTATCACCTATACGACTACTTAAGAATCACCATGGGAAATGAGATGCAAATGCAACGAGTTGTTGAATCGATTAACGAATGGAAAAATGAGTCTCCTGGAACGAATTAGCTAGTCAAGAAAAAGAACCGCCGCCGGAACAGGTGTTATCACTGGTCAATTAGCGATTCACATATATCCATTTCTGACTCTCATTGTGCATAATTTGAACTAACTACATCGAATATCCAAACCAGGAGCGTTTCCAACATGGCGCCAAAATTAGTGCCTGGAAATATCCGAACTTTCTTGACAGGCGCAGCTATAGAAAATGTCATATCATTTACCTCTCAATCTGGTATTACTGCTGTTCCATCAATTTCAACCAACCACTCTGGTCGAGCAAGCGCCTGAACAACTAATCCAGTAGATACCGGATGTACCCCTTTTGTATATTCGCCGATGGTTTTATAAACAGCTTCCCGGTGTCGAACATCAGTGATGTAAACAACAATTTTTACAAGATGACGAATATCGCCCCCTGCTTCTTTAATTAGCTGTTCGATGTTCTGCATTACCTTATGCGTTTGTTCAACCGGATCATGGCTTTCAATGTTTTTCGCGGTATCCAAATCTTGCGGACATTGTCCTCGCAGAAACACGGTTCTCCCTCTAGCGACTACTGCCTGACACAAATCGTTATCAAGATTTTGTTCAGGATAGGTATCTTTGGTGTTGAATTTTCTGATTCGATTGTGAATTGGTTCC
>JAALKB010000279.1 GCA_011088265.1 Gammaproteobacteria bacterium | reverse complement strand
CCCCCCCCCCCCCCCCCCCCCCCCCCCCCCCCCCCCCCCCCCCCCCCCGCTCTGGTCCGGGACCGGGCGGAAAGTATTGGAGGCACAAAAGTTCACCCACTCGGGGCGTTGACCGTGGGACTTGAGGGGGAGAAACTCACGGACATGGCGATGTTGATGGATGCCGGTTGCATTGGTGTTAGTAACGCGGGTAATTCCGTTCAAAATACCCTCGTTATGCGACGGGCCATGCAATACGCATCCACTTATGATTTGACGGTTTTTCTGACACCTAAAGATCCATGGTTGCAGGGAAATGGCTGTGTCCATGAAGGAGAAACAAGTACCCGACTGGGGCTCCCCGCGATACCTGAGGCAGCGGAGACTGTGGGTGTGGCTAGAGATCTTGCCTTAATCGAAACCAGCGGAGTACGGGCGCACTTTGATCTTATTTCATGCAAACGCTCACTTGAAATGATTGATGAGGCCCAACAAAGGGGGCTACCTGTTACTGTGGGAACACCCATCCATCAGCTTCACTTAAGCGAACGGGACATTAATGCGTTTGATACAAGATATAAGGTTATGCCTCCTTTTAGAACAGAACAGGATAAAGAGGCCCTGGTAGAAGGAGTTTCAGATGGAAAAGTCGCCGTTATCTGCTCGGACCACCAGCCTCACAGCGCTGATGCGAAATTAGCACCGTTTAGCGAAGCGGCCATTGGAATCGCAGGACTGGACTCCTTGCTTGCGCTAACGCTTGATCTTGTAAATAAAGGAAAAATGACACTGGAATGCGCTGTCATGGCGCTAACGGTTAACCCTGCCAGAATCATTGGCCTGGACGCGGGGCATCTAGGTGTTGGAGCTGCAGCAGATATCTGTGTCTATAACCCCAGTCATGAATGGACGTTGGACGACAGAACCATGGTCAGCAGAGGTCGGAACTCTCCATTCATGAATCACGTTTTAAGGGGCAAGGTATCGTTTACTATTATTGACGGCGAAGTTGTTTATGAAAACCCAGTTCGCTAAACCTGCTTCACGCTAACCACGCTTGTTTAAGTCTATTGCCTACAAAAAGCCGGGGCAGGTGATGTCGAACGCGACGATAATCTGGAAACGCCGGATGTTAATAGTCATGCATTTATAATTTTCGAAAAAAGTTTCAACGAAAAAATTACGATAATTTAATTCCTTGTACATATTGTGGTAAGGCTGGCTTTGATATATTGCCTCCGGTTTAAAATCATATTGAGGTACTTAATGCATCAAATCAGTTCACTTTCACGATCGGTCAGGGTAATAGGCCTCTCCGTCGCAGCAGTGGTATCCGTTGGAATTATCACGTTGCCCTTCACGCCATTGATGGCGAAATCGGAAACCGAACATGTTGCCGTTGATCTTCCGGAAATTAATATCAATAACGGATTTGCCGATCTTGTAAAAGTAGTGAGGCCCGCGGTAGTCAATATTTCGGTCACCGAATATGCCCGGCCCCGTTCTAACGATCACCGAAGAGGAGATGTACCACCGGAATTCGAAGAGTTTTTTAAGCGATTTTTTGGCGAAACTCCCCAGGGAAGTCAAAAAGAACAACCAGATCGTAATCAAAATAATCAGCCCTACCAACGCCGATCAACCGCCGCTGGATCTGGGTTCATTATTGACCCATCGGGTTTGGTCGTGACCAATCATCACGTCATTGAAGATGCAGATGAGATTGAAGTTGTTTTTGATGATGGCACACGTATCCCGGCAGTATTGAAAGGTGCCGACAGTAAAACTGACCTGGCCTTGCTGGAGATCAGCGTCGACTATCCCCTGCCTTATGTCGCTTTTGGAGATTCTGAAAAAGCGGAGGTCGGCGATTGGGTGATTGCTATTGGAAATCCCTTCGGTTTGGGAGGCACAACAACAAGTGGAATTATTTCAGCTCGTGGCCGAGACATCCGATCTGGTCCGTTGGATGATTTTATTCAGGTAGACGCATCAATAAACCGGGGCAACTCTGGCGGTCCACTATTCAACACTAAAGGAGAAGTCATTGGCGTCAATAGCGCGATTTATTCTCCCAACGGCGGCAGCGTAGGAATTGGGTTCGCAATCCCATCCTCGATGGCATCCAATGTTATCTCTCAATTGACTGAGCATGGCACAGTTCAAAGAGGATTTTTGGGAGTTCATATCCAATCCCTTAGTCAGGAAATCGCTGACAGTCTTGGATTGGAAAAACCAAATGGTGCATTGGTTACCAGGGTGGTAGAGGATAGTCCAGCCGAAAGAGCCGGCGTTCTGGCAGGTGACGTGATTCTGAAATTCAATGGTTCAGATATTGCTAAAATGCGTGACTTACCCAAACTTGTGGCCTTAACTGAATCCAATACCGATGTCGAGGTAGAGGTTTGGAGAAATGGTAAGGCCGAGGTATTGAAGGTTGTCATCTCAAAAAATAACGAATCCAATATTGCATCCACAGACGAAGATTCGTCTACTTCTTCCGTACTTGGTCTGGTGTTGAATGAAATAGACGATCAGATCCGGGAGAAGTATCAACTGGAGGAGAATGCTAATGGCGTGGTAATCAGTGATATCGACCCCAAAGGCGTAGGTGCCAAAAAGGGACTCCGGGAAGGCGATATCGTCAAACGTATTGGCCAAATCGATGTCAGCTCCCCTGGCGATGTCAGTGAATACCTTAAGAGCATGGAGAAGGAAGGAAAGGAATCGGTTCTTCTTCTTATTGAACGTGGAGGTCAGGCAAGATTTGTTGTTGTACCAATGAGTTCATAGTTTTTATCCCTCTTCCTCGCTACTCAGTGTGCACAGGGACGTGCTTTTTTTTCACCGGACTACGCTGCTAGAGACACCCTAGTCTGGCAACTTGAATGTTTAGCGGGTTTTTCTGATCACTCAAACATTAGCTCGGGCATTACTACTCGGGCATCACCACTCGAGCATGATCCCCCGGGCCGTTTTAATCTATAATTTTGGGTCATGAACTCTTCCTCACACAAACCATCCATGGATATTGAGCAAGTTTGGCCAACTCTCAGAAAAGAAGCTCTACTTCAACAGGAAAACGAAACTCTTTTGGCTCCCCTTCTTTCTCTCCTCATTCTCCAGCATGAGAGTTTCTCACAGTCATTAGGAGCAATGCTGAGTAACAAAATACAGTGCCCCACGCTCCCCAAAGATGCCGTCGCTGAACTCATCCGCATGGCCCTGGCCAATGAATCCAATATTGTTTAACAGGCTCAATACGATTTGCTCGCTTTTTTGGACAGAGACCCGGCTTGCAATCGTTTATCTGTCCCTTTTTTATATTACAAAGGTTATCAGGGATTACAGCTTTATCGGGTCGGCCATTGGCTTTGGCATAATGGAAAAAGCGAACTTGCGCTTTATCTTCAGAGCTTAATCAGCACTTCCATGGGAATAGATATTCATCCAGCAGCAAAGATCGGCAAGGGCATTCTTATCGATCATGCTAATTCTCTGGTGATTGGAGAAACTGCTGTCGTGGGTGACAACGTTTCCATGCTCCATGAAGTCACATTGGGTGGCACCGGAAAAGACACGGGGGATCGACATCCGAAAGTGAAAAGCGGGGTATTGATCGGCGCAGGAGCAAAAATACTAGGTAGTCCGTCCTGAAAAAAGGCGCGATGTCGTTAGCGATCATGCGTCATTTT
>JAALKB010000278.1 GCA_011088265.1 Gammaproteobacteria bacterium | reverse complement strand
TTTTATAGCTAAATCGGTCAGCCCGCCCCCCGGTAACCCGGTATTCGATAATTCGGTCATTGTTAGCGAGTGTCGTTCTAAGCAGCATCACCAATGGATCTCCGATTTTGATACCGAGAATATTAGCGGTTTCCGTATCAGCGATGTCGGCGGTAAGAGTTTCCTCTGCCCGGACAATTCGAACGCCGAATTTCTCCTCTACAATGGCGTAGAGTAAATCCGGCAGGTGTAGTTCCACATCTTCCAGGCCCTCGACCACATCGGCGCGCCACCAGCAACGTTCTATCAGGACTGGTAACTCTTCTTCATCATAGCCGATCCGCTCGATGTAGATTAATGGTGTTCCGGGTTCGACTTGCAAATGCTTGCAAACCTCGGAAGGGCCTTGTAATCGTGTTCGATAGGGTGTTTCCTTATGAATTCGGGTTGACTCACCAGAAGCGGTGCCATAGCTAAAGAAACGGAATAGGCTGTTATCAAAATCGATGCGAGAAACATATGTTCCCTTTCCCTGGTGGCGAAATAGCAATTTTTCCTTTTCGAGAATGTCAATGGCTTTGCGCACGGTACCAACGCTGACATTTAACCGTTGGGACAGACGGGATTCAGAGGGAATCAAGTCACCGGGAATAAGCTCTCCGAGATCAATGCGTTCTCTGATAAATTCTTCGACTACCTTATACAACGGTCTCTGCATGATTGTGTCCGTGCTGTCTGTTCGCATGTGGTGAATGATTTCTCCCAGTCGATCATAATCCCATTTTGACTCTCCCGGAGATCCTGGTCAGGGTATTTTCCGGGCTGGTGTGAAATTCCCGACAATTATGAATATATGGTCTGGAAATTGATCTGTCGTGGGCGTATTCTCAAACCTGATCAATTATTGATGATACTACTGCTTTTATGAGACTCAAGGACCAGCTTTTTTTCGGCGTACTCACACTTCCCCATATCATGGTTATTTTGGTGCTGGTCAAGCTCTGGCTTGTTTTAGGCCAACCATTGATTGTGACATTCACGCCTCATGATGATCTACTCTTCGTCATCCTGGCACAAAACATTCTTGATGGAAACTGGTTGGGAGAATTTACCGATCGTGTATTGATCAAAGGAGTTTTTTATCCGCTATTTATTGCGTTTTCCAATCTTATTCAGATACCACTACTGATGGCCCAACATCTCTTTTATGCTCTTGGGTGCGTGGTGCTAGTTCAGGCGGTATCTCCCATTGTCCGGAACAAATGGTGGTTGTTGGGAATTTTTCTTTTTTTGCTTTTTAACGCCTTTACTTATAACTACAGCAGCAATGGGCGGGTCCTGCGCCTTGGAGTCTATTCTGCTCTGGTGGTGTTTTTTTACGCCACCATGATTGCCATCCTGATCCGTTTACGAGATAGTAATCTGAAAACCAGATACCGTAGTTTGATCATCTGGTCCATGGGACTTGGTGTTTCCCTTGCTGCGCTTTGGCTAACAAGAGAAGAAGGGGTTTGGTTGCTTCCTGTGCTGTTGCTGTATGCCGGTGTGACTATTTTTATCGTGGTTTTAGGTGATTTTCCCAAGGTAAAAACCGGGGTAATAATCTGCGTTTTACCTTTGATCATATGGGGCGCCTCCCTGCTCACGGTTTCATTCGTCAATTACCAATATTATGGCGTGTTTTTGACCAACGAGATTAAATCAAGCGAATTTCGCCATGCATATAGTGGATTATTAAGGGTGAAATCGGATGATTGGCTGGCTCATCATCCTTTTAGAAAAGATTCCCGAGAGCGAATTTATAAAGTTAGCCCATCCTTTAAGAAACTGGAACCATACATTGAAGGAGATATGGGCAGGGAATGGCAGGGCGGCCATCCTGATATTAATGGTGGGCTGTTTATGTGGCTATTGAGAGATGCAGTGGTGGAAATTGGCCACTATAAGCACAGTGATGCGCCTTCAACTCTGGCCTTTTATCAATCCATGGGGGACGAGATCCACGCCGCCTGCGACAGCGGCCAACTGGATTGCGAGACGTTGCTGCATCCTTTGACACCCCCCTGGCGGTCTGAATATACAGAGTTGTTGATTCCCACGTTTACCAAAGTGCTGGTAGACATCGTGAAATTCAGGCATTTCTCTCCCCATCTTAAAACGTTTAGTCATACCGCCGGTTTTGATTTCGTAGTGCCCACTTTTCAATACGTTACCAATGATACTCAACAGGTGGATCACCCCATTCATCTTCCCAAACTACCGAAATTTTATCGAAAATGGAATGAAATCAAGCGCCATATTCTGGCTACGGTGGGGGAGTCTGTATATCGTAAAATCCCCCAATTGCTATTCGTTGTGAGTTTGCTGGCGCTATTGTATTTACTCATTGCGCAACTAAGGCGAAGAGATGTCGATCCCATTGTAATCAGCGGGGTGTTGTTACTGGGCGGACTGTTTAGCCATGTTGCCATCATTACCGTTGTCAATATCACTTCCTATGACGGCGCATTTCGCCTTGGACACACGGACTACCCCATTGTTTTGATGTTTTGTATTTGTGGTTTGGTCGCGATTCGCAATGAGCTGCGTCGAAAAAGGCAACAAAGAGCCATAACTTCGTCGTAAAGATTAGTTGTCGAGATGGGTCCTGGGAGAGATGCAGGTGGGAGGCTTTTCTGTTCTTTTTTTCTGTTCTTTTTTTTGATTCCTTTTTAGGCCCAGGACGGGTGGTCACTGGTCTGGTTTGGTAGTGTTTTCCTGGGGTTCCTTTAATTGACACCGTGTTCCAATAGTTTGTAAGATTACTTCGCTCAAGTCGACAGGCAGTGAGCTTAAATCAGGTGTGTGTCATTATCGAAGGTTATGTTCGGTATAGAAAATCCCCCATGATTTTCATGCGGTTTATTTTATGGGGTTTATAAGAGTATTAAGCAACCGGCAATTGTCCATGTCGCCAGATCTATATCATGAGGTCCATGTCATGAGGTCTATGTCATGAGGCATGTCTTCAGGGTTATATTGATCGATTGAAATAGCCGGTTTTCCGCCTGATATTGGTCGATATTTCCATGAGATAACATATTTTCCTGGGATAGCTTTCCCTCAGATAGCAATGGGTTTTAGCACAATAACGGGGCAGTATAACGGTTGCGAAAACTTAAGGGACATAACCATATGTTCACACATTCTGCGCATTCTCCTGCGAGTCGAATGACTGTGAGGTTTGCGCACGAAATAATAGGTTATTTAATATGACTAGGTTCGACCCCAAAAAGCTCAGAAACGCATTTGGTACTTTTATGACCGGCGTCACTGTAGTCACTACCCGGGAAACCAGTGGTATCCCACGAGGGTTTACCGCCAACTCTTTTACTTCCGTGTCCCTGGATCCCGCGCTCTTATTGATATGTATCGATAAAGCAGCAGAAAGCATCGATGTTTTTACCAATGGAACGGGGTTTGCGGTGAATATACTCTCCGCTGATCAGATCGATACCTCGGGTTTGTTCGCCTCCAAACGAGCGGACAAATACGATTTGGTGAAATGGAAATACAGTAACACAGGTAATCCCATTCTTGATGGAGTATGTGCGTGGTTTGACTGTAAGCGCAGCCAGGTCGTGGACGCTGGAGATCACGTCATTCTGATCGGTGAGGTCCAATCGTTTCATCACACCGATCAAATAGGATTGGGATACGCCAGAGGCG
>JAALKB010000045.1 GCA_011088265.1 Gammaproteobacteria bacterium | reverse complement strand
GTCATCCAATCCAGAAATTTCTTTTTTTCCCAAAATCACGGCGGCGGCGTACACCGGTCCCGCCAGCGGACCACGACCGGCTTCGTCTACACCCGCTATTGGTTGATTCAATTTCGGTTTAAACCGGCAATTTCAGCAATAGCATTCTTCGCCTGAATGTTAGCATTACACTTCAGTTGCCGATGAATTTTTTCAAACTCTTTTTCCAATTCCTGCACCTTGCTCTTATTTTTAAGGTATTCATTCACTTCACGAACGATATTTTCAACGGTAGCATCATCCTGTATCAACTCGGGGATCATAGGTTTTGGCAACAAATGATTGGGCATAGAATAGTGATCAACGTGACGCAGTCTCTTCATTAGCCAATAACTAATTCTCCCTAGTTTGTATATCACAATATGAGGTCGACGTAGTATTGCAGCTTCCAATGCCACGGTACCAGATGCCACAACGGCAATATTCGAAGCTTCGATCGCTAATCTAGCCTGCCCTTCAAGCGTTGTAATGGGCAAGGAGTTCAATTCCCCGACGTGTTTGTAAAATTCTTTTTCTACCCTTTGATTCGCGAATGGTAGTAAAAACCTAATTTCAGGATAGGATTCATGCAACTTCGCCGCAGCGTTAACCAGCAGTCTGGATAGTCTTCTTACTTCAGTTCGCCTACTGCCAGGCAATAGCGCAACGATCACATCGCCCTTAGACAGACCAAGTTTTCGTCGAGCTTCCGATCTATTCGGAGAGGCAATTTCATCGGCGAACGGATGGCCAACATAAGTAACTGGCACTTTTTTATCTTCATAAAAAGCGGCTTCAAACGGGAATAGCGTCAGCATATGATTAATGGAATCCCGGATTTTATGTATGCGATACCCTCGCCACGCCCACACGGTAGGACTGACATAATGAACGCACGAAATACCAGACTTTTTTAACTTTCTTTCCAGAGTCAAATTGAAATCTGGCACATCAATACCAATGAACAAGGCAGGTCTGCTCTTTGAAAAGCGTGAGTATAGGTCTTTTCTTATTTTTAGGATGTCTGCCAATTTACCGAATAGTCCATCGATTCCCATGACACCAATTCGCTCCATGTGATACAAAATTTCACAACCCACCTCCTCCATCCGTGTACCTCCCACGCCAACAAACCTGACGTTAGGATATTCCTCCAAAACAGCAGAAATAAGACCCGCCCCCAGACTATCCCCAGACGGCTCACCTGCTACGATGGCTATTTGAATGTACTCATCACTACTCATCTTTTCATTTTCTGAATGACATGAGCCATTAAAAAGCCTTTAAGTCGAAATACTTTCAGGGTTGCAGAAGGTTGAGAACGTTATCGAATAATGCCACGCTCAGAACGATCCAAAAAACTAGCGAAATTAGTCGTCTCTGCACAACGTGGATCGAGTTCCTGTATTTGCTCAATTGCCGTTTGAAGGTTTAGGTTACTGCGGTAGAGCAATCGGTAGGAACTCTTAAGCAAACTGATGGTGTCTTCAGAAAAACTGCGGCGTCGCAGCCCCTTGGTATTGATGCCAAACGGTTTAGCGGAATTTCCTGCTGCCACAATATAGGGTGGAATATCCTGAAAGCAGATAGCCCCTATTCCCGTAATACAATGATCCCCGACTTTGCAGAACTGGTGGACCAGAGAGAATCCGCCCATAATGGCATAGTCCCCCACTTCCACGTGTCCAGCCAGGCTTGCACCATTCGCGAAGATAGTATTGCTTCCCAGTATGCAGTCGTGGGCGATATGTACATAGGCCATCAGGAAATTATCGTTTCCAATTTCAGTTGCTCCAGTGTGGCCTGCAGTGCCACGACTCAAAGTACAGTATTCACGGATTATATTTCGATCGCCGATTTCTAACCTTGTAGGTTCCCCGGCATAACCCTGATATTGAGGTTCTTCTCCAATAGAGGCGAACTGAAATATGCGATTGTTTTTTCCAATAGAAGTATGATTTCGAATGACCACATGAGGTCCAATCCAGCAACCGTCATCAATAGAGACATCCCCTTCGATGATGGTGTAAGGACCCACAACAACGTTAGACCCTATCTTCGCTGACGGATCAATAATTGCTGTTTCGTGTATCTCGGCCATAAATTAGTAACTTCTATAGGTAAAAATAATGTCAGCTGATGCAGCCAGAACGCCATCCACTGTGGCCCTGCCCGAGTATTTCCAAATCTTACTTTTGTAATGCGTTTGCCTAACATCAATGGTCAGCTGGTCACCGGGCTCAACTGGTTTCTTGAAACGTGCTTTGTCAATTCCAGCAAACAGGAAGATCACATCCTCCCCTGGGTGCTCCTCCAGGCTTTCGCTTGCCAAAATGGCAGATGCCTGGGCCAACGCTTCTAAAATAAGAACACCTGGAAAAACAGGTCGCTTTGGGAAATGCCCCTGAAAAAAGGGCTCGTTCATGGTGACATTTTTAACTGCTTTTAACGACTCATTGAGTTTATATTCCAACACTCGATCAACCAGTAAAAAAGGATATCGGTGCGGAAGAATTTCAAGAATTCGATGTATATCGATAACGTTAGAATCGGTCATTTTCAAGTTTCCCCAAAGCTCTTTATTTTTTTTGCCAGACGGTTTAAACGATTTATATTTGCCACCGTTTTTCTCCAGGCACTTATTTTTTGGACGGGAATCATGGATGCATACTCCCCCCTTTGTCTAATTGAATTGGCGACAAACCCATTAGCATAAACAGTAACATCATCAACGATTTCGAGATGTCCAAGCACTGAAGCTCTGCCACCAAACCGACAGCGTTTACCAATTTTTGCGCTACCCGCCACCGCTACGCAACCCGCCATAATGGTATTTTCACCAATCTGAACATTATGAGCGATTTGTATTTGATTATCGAGTTTTACACCATCCCCGATGACGGTATTATCAAGCGTTCCTCGATCGATGGTGGTATTTGCACCAATGTCAACGTTGTTTCCTATCTGAACCGAGCCCACTTGTTCGATTTTCTCCCACCCATGAGGACTCGGGGCATAACCAAAACCACTGGCTCCGATAACGGCTCCGGATGAAATACAACATCCCACGCCAATGCTCGACCCAGGATATATCACAACATTATCCTCAATAATCGTATTCATACCAATGATGCTATTGGCACCTATTCTCACATTAGCGCCAATCTTCACTCCTTTCTCAATCCGGGAATTCCCAGAAATAATCGAATAAGCATTCACCCACACACCGTCATCAACCATGGCTGTGGGGGAAATAAGTGCAGTATCATGTATCCCAGAGTAGTGAAATGAAACATCCTTAAACTCCTGGCTAAGGCGGGCATAGGCAAGATAAGGATCCCCTACCAGAATTTTGTTTCCGGAGAACAACTCTGAATCTTGCTGTCGCAATAGCATCACTCCAGCCTGACACTCTGAAAGCAATTGGGATTGTCTGGAATCGTTATAAAAAGACAGCGATGAGGCTTTTGCTGATTTCAGACTACCGAGATCGGTGATTACTGTATCCTTGTCACCAATCAGAATGCCACCAACGATTTCGGCGATCCTGAGAAGTGTCAGCATTCAGGTTGGAGTCCGGGTTTTGGAACCAATACTAATAAACCTCCTTCCCAGTCTTTTTGCATTACTGTTCGAATTGTTTTTCCAGCTCTTCAAGAACAGTATCGGTCAAATTAATCCGATCACTAGCATACACAACCTGCTGCAAAACCAGATCGATGTTCTGTTTCTGGGCGATATCGACAATAACCTGAGATATCATATTCTCCAATCGAGCCAATCCCTCATTTCTGACTTCGGCATAGTCCTCATTATATTGCCGTTGTTCTCGTTCAAGATCTCGCTGCATATACCTCAGTTCCTTGGCCTTTTCTTCCGCTTCTTCGGTGGGCATAAGAACGCTGTTTTTCTCAAATTCCGTTTTCTGAGATCTAAAAAGCTCGAACTTACTCCTAAGCTCCCGATTTCGCACGCTAAAAGCCTCCTCAAGCTTACGCACTTCCAACTTGCCCTGGGGTGCCTGATCAATCAGTCTCCTGGCATCCACATACGCAATCTTGTCTGCATAAGAAGCACCGGCTAGCAGCAACAATGCCAGACAAACAAAACCTGAAATCGACCGCTTTATTTTTCGCATACAAAAAACTGACATTAGATTTACTGCAAACATGTAATAAAATTATCTGAAAACGCTACCGAATGAAATCTGAAGCTCCTCTTTGTTGTCGCTACTTTCTTCATTAATCGGCACAGCATAACTAATACTAAAGGGACCAAGAGGAGAGAACCAATTATAGACAAGACCAGCAGAATATCTCATCTTACTCAAATCCAACTCTTCTGAGCCGCCGTATACCATCCCACCATCGAAAAACATCCCAACTCGTTTATCGTTACCATCACCATATGGCGGGAACAGTAACTCAAGATTGGTTAAGACCCTTTTGTCTCCACCAAGGGGCTGAGGGCTATCACCAGTATCCCGGGGACCAAGAGATCGTCCTTCGAAACCGCGAACCGAACTCGCGCCACCCGCATAGTAATTTTTAAAGAAGGGAAGTCCCAGTCCCTTTTGATCGCCATATCCTTCCCCTTGACCAAAGCCCAAACCCGCTTTAATCGTTAGCGACTGGCTTAGAGGAACATAAATCGCTCCCTGTAGATTAATTTTATAATATTCGAATTCACTTCCAGGGACCGTAGCCTCAAGAGATGCACTCCCGGTAGCTCCTCGGGTTGGGAAAAAAAAGTCATCCCGGGTGTCTTTAGACACACCCATCGTCAACACCGCGTTGTCCCCCTTGGCTCGCTGGTTGATAGATGCAAGAATCTCTGGTGGTGTTTCATCCGTTGACTTTAGGTCAATCTGCTCATAACTGATTCCAAGATTAAAGGAATTAGTTTCCGCAATAGGGATGCGGTAGATCAACCCCGCTGCATTGGTGTTTAACAGGTATTCTGCAGTATTCGCCTCTTTCGCATCCAGTCTGCGACTGGTAAAACGAATCGTGCGACTAATTCCATCCAATGTATGGTAAGGATTAGTATAGGAAACAGATGCGGTTTGAGCAGACTTGGAGGTGTTTATATCCACCTGAAGATCTTTACCCGTACCCAGTAAATTACGTTGCTGATACCCACCACCAACAATGGCACCATCTGCATCCGAATAACCCACTGAGAATTGAACAGAACCCGTGTCACGTTCCCGAATCACAACGTTCATATCAACCTGGTCAGTGGTTCCCGGCACAGGAGGTGTTTCAATATTAACGCTTTCAAAAAAGCCCAATCTTTGCAATCTATCTCTGGATCGTTGCACTGCTGACGCAGAAAACCAAGCCCCCTCAAACTGACGCAACTCCCTTCGGATTACTTCATCACGGGTGTGAAGATTACCGTTGATATCGATTCGTCTCACATAAACACGTTGATTCGTTGTAACTGCAAACACGGTATCAACGACACTGCTCCCTTCCCGCTTCTGGAACACTGGTCTAATCTCAACGAATGCATATCCATCATCGGCATAACGCTCAGCGATGGCGGCCCTACTTTGGCTAACCCGTTTTCGAGAAAATGGTTTTCCCTGCTCTATCGTTACCAACTTCAAAAGATTTTCACCTTCTACTGCTCCCACACCTTCGACCCGGGTGTCTCCAAAAGTAAACAAATCACCCTCTTCCAAACTAATGCTAATAAAAACATTTTGTTTATTAGGGCTAATTTCTACGTTGGTGGAAGTTATCTTGAACTCATGGTAGCCCCTGTCCAGGTAGTAACTACGAATACTTTCGACATCTGCTTCAAGCTTTTGCTTGGAGTATTGATCTTTTCTTGAGAACAATCGAAATCCGCGAGCATCCTTTAGCCGCATTTCATCTTTAAGGCTCTTAATCGAAACAGATTGAGCACCAATAATATTTATTTTCTTGATTCGGGCCACCCTGCCTTCATTGATATCTATCGTAATTGCCACACGGTTATCATCCAGATCTTCAATCGTGCTTTCAACAGTGGCTGAATATCTTCCAAGAGACAGATAGGTTTCCTTAATCTCCTGTTTCACTTTCTCCATTTCTGCCCGATTGAAAATCCTTCCCTGTACAAGGCCCGCCTGTTCCAATCCGCTTTTAACACCCTCATCGTCAAGCTCTTTATTGCCATTAACGGTAATTGCCGCTATAGAAGGTCGTTCAACCACATTTACCACCAACACAGTACCGTCACGCTCTAGTGTCACATCTCTAAAGAATCCCGTACTGAATAGTTTTTTAGTGCTTAGACGAACTTCTTCATCATCAAGCGTATCACCGACTTTCAAGGGTAGATAATTGTATACAGTTCCAGCGTCCAGTCTCTCTATCCCTTCGATTCGTATATCCGAGATAACAAAAGACTCTGCAGCATAGACCAGAGGCGATAAGATGATTAGCAGAACAGCAAGGGTCAGTTTTTTCATTCTTCCAATTATCAAAAATAGTTTGTAGCCTTAATCGAGCCAGTTCAAAATGTGGACATAAAAATAATGAGACATTGAAGAACAGTCAGCCTCCAATTTTTGCATTTACAGTCAGAACCATCTGCCTCGTAACATCACTAAATATCCACGACAGTTTGGCCTCTATGTTCCGAAACCGATAATACAACAGAATGACCTAAAGTCACATCGCTATTCTTGAATGAAACATTACGGACACGTAATGGCGGTGGCTGAATAATCCGTTAGCAATTTAAGCCGCAAGTTAGGCCAATATGGAATGTTGCTGGATTTTATCGTACTTGCTTATCAGACCGCTTATCGCATTACCATACTCAAGATTAACGTTCTTTTGCCAAACATACACTTTTTAGACATCTTTGCATCTTAAATAGCACATCGACAGCTGATCGACGCCAGCTCATCAGTGTTTGACACTGTTCTGAGTCACCGATTATTGAAACAGCCTCACTATGTCATTGTAGAAAGCAACCGCCATCAGCAACATCAAAAGCAGTATGCCGATTTGTTGGCCCCAAATCATGAATCTCTCTGATGGTGGGCGTCCTATAATCGCTTCTATCGCAAAGTATACCAAATGCCCTCCATCAAGTACCGGGATTGGCAACAAATTAAGTAGCCCAAGACTAATACTGATGAGTGCAAGAAATTTCAGGAAATCAATGTATCCAGACTCCGCCGTGTGACCTGCCAGCCTCGCAATCGTAATGGGACCGGACAGGTTTTCAGAAGACATCCGGGACGTCAGCATTCTTCCAAGAGAACGCAGAGTAATCGCAGTCATTCGCCAGTTGTATTCAACAGACGCCCAAACAGCATGGAAAGGGCCATAGCTCAAGTCTATAACCTCCAATGGAGGTCGATATAAGCCAATTTGTCCATATTGTTTGCCTTCAACTGTTACTGTTTTTGGAACAATATCTATGATTACTCTTTCTTCCCCTCTTTGAATTAGCAATGAAAGCTTTTCACCAGGACTCCCAGACACCTTTTCCACCATCACACTCCAGTCGGCGACTGGGTCTCCATTTATTTCGAGAATTAGGTCACCTGGGATCAGTCCTGATTCGCTCGCCGGTGAATTTTCGACAATTTGATCAACAACCGCACGGGGAATCGTAGGCCATAGGCCGATTTGTGACGTGATAGATCGACTACTGATAGTGGCTTGATCCAGAGTAGAAAAATCCAGCATCAACAACCTATGAGACGAATCCTGGTTCTCAACCGCCACTTTGACCTCATTACCTTTCATCGCCTGATGCAAGATATAGAATTGATGCTGCCCCCAGGTTTGGGTACGACGTCCGTCAATATCAACGATTTTATCGCCTTTTCTAAATCCCGCTTTTTCAGCTACTGAGTCTGCGACGACATGGCCGACCATTGGTCTTATATCATCGCTTCCCGCTATGAATACAAACCAAATGGCAACAATTGCGAATAGAAAGTTAAAAATCGGTCCTGCGGCGACAATGGCACTACGGGCGCTTAGCGACTTGCGGTTAAATGCCTGATTCTGCTCCGATTCCGGTACATCGCCTTCTCGTTCATCAAGCATCTTGACATATCCGCCCAAGGGGATCAGTCCGATGCTGTATTCAGTAGGATCACCTTTTCTCCTCCAACTGAACAGAGATTTGCCAAATCCAATGGAAAATCTGAGAACTTTTACTCCCATTTTTCTGGCAACCCAGAAATGCCCAAACTCATGCACAGCCAGCAGGATTGCTATAGCGACAAGAAATCCAAAAATACTATATCCAAATCCAATCATTTAACTTGCTCTTTGCGTGTTAACTAGCATTGCAGAAGACGAATATCATAAAAACTTCACTGTAGAGACTGAACACAATAAATTCGCGTTCGCCGATCAATATCCAATATCGATTCCAAACTAACCTCCTGATGAAAGTCCATTTTATTCATCGCTTTTTCAACCACGTGTACAATTTGATCAAATGTAATTTGACCTTCCAAAAACGCATCAACTGCCACTTCATTGGCCGCGTTCATCACAGCAGGAACACTTCCTCTTTTTTCAGCAGCCTCCCGGGCCAACCTCAAAGCAGGAAATCGATTCAAGTCGGGGGGTTCGAAATCAAATCGCTGACAATCCAGCAAACTTAGCGAGGGTGTTCCGGAGTCAATTCGTTCGGGCCACGCTAATGCATTTGCAATGGGAACCTTCATATCCGGACTACCTAGTTGGGCGATTATCGACCCATCCACGTACTCCACCATGGAGTGGATAACACTTTGTGGATGAATCACGATATCAATAAACTCATGATGGACCCCGAACAGAACACAGGCTTCAATCAATTCCAGTCCCTTATTCATCATTGTGGCAGAATCCACCGAAATCTTCCGACCCATCTTCCAATTGGGGTGATTACATGCCTGATCAGGAGTAATAACCGGAAACTCTGAAGCCGGGGTGGTGCGAAACGGCCCTCCTGACCCGGTCAATAGTATTTTTCTAACACCTGAGCCCGTTTCAATTTTGGTCACTAACCCCTCACAGTTCTTCGTTGGTTGGGGGAGACACTGAAAGATCGCATTATGCTCACTATCCAAAGGTAATAATGTGGCACCATAACTTCTCCCTAGTTCCATAATATGTTCTCCCAACATAACCAACGGTTCCTTGTTTGCAATCAATACCTTTTTACCGGCTTTGATTGCCGCAAGTGTTGACAATAATCCCGCTGCACCAACGATCCCACAAATAACAATACCATCTTCCCGTCCTGCTACTTCGCTGAGCGATTCTGGACCATTCATGACATCAATGCATGAACGCACTTTACGCAACTTAATCACTAACTCCTGGGCCCGTATCGGATCAACCATCACCACTCGCTTCGGCTGGTACTTTTGACACTGCGCAAACATTAAGCCCACATTACTATGGGCGGACAATGATTCAACGTGATACCGATCAGGATGTCGTGCAACTACATCAAGTGAATTGATACCGATGGAACCGGTCGATCCCAAAACCGTCACACCAATTGTCATGATAAGAACAAAGCCACGAATACAGGTGTCGCTGCCACTAGCCCATCAATCCGGTCAAGGACACCTCCATGTCCCGGCAGCAGTGTGCCACTGTCTTTTTCTCCTGCAGATCGCTTCAATCGACTTTCATACAGATCACCCACAACGCTAATTAATGCAGCTAAAAAGACCAAACCTGACCAAAGAACTCCTGTCTGAAATGACATAAAAGGAGAAAAATAGCAAAATAGAATAGCAAAAAGAACCGATCCAACAGCCCCACCAACCACACCTTCTACGGTTTTCCCAGGACTGATGTGTGGAGCGAGTTTTCGTTTTCCATATGCTTTACCAACGAAATAGGCAAAACTATCTGCAGCCCATATAGCGGCCATAAAACCAATGGCCATAATGGGTCCCTGGGGCGTATACTGATGTAATAAGACCAATGCCGCCCAAGCAGAAAGCAATACTGTTACGCTGCTAAAGATAAAAATAAAACTGTTCCTTCTGGTTACTGTGGTCCAGGTTTTTAGGGAAAAAACCTGGAAGAACCAATATGCAGCCCCCAATGCCGAAACAAAGTACAACCCATCAGAGGATTGGTAAAGCACAAGCATTAAACCAACAAATAGCCCTCCGGCAAAGATAGCGTCTTTCCCATCACATCCGGACAAATGATGCCATTCCCGCAACCCGAATAAAAACACCAATCCAATTAATAGTGTAAACCAGACATTAGGTAAGAAGACGGTCAGCGCAACCGCAATAGGTGCCAAAATTAACGCTGTAATTATTCTCTTCAGCACTATTTGAACTTGACTATCTGGTCACCGGTTTTACCAAAACGTCGTTGTCGTCCAGCGAACTCGGTAAGTGTTTCATCGAAACAGGTTTCGTCAAAATCCGGCCAATAGGTGTCTGTAAAATAAAGCTCGGTATACGCTAACTGCCAAAGCAGAAAATTGCTGATTCTTTTTTCTCCGCCCGTACGGATAAACAAATCAGGCTCAGGCAGGTCTTTGGTGCTCAGGAATGAGCTAATTAGTGATGGTGTGATTTCCTGATTTTCTATCTGGCCTGCTTTCATTCCTTCCACAATCGCCTTACAGGCCTGAGTAATATCCCATTGCCCTCCATAGTTGATCGCGATAGTGAGGTTAAGCACATCATTGTCTACTGTGAGTTCACAGGCCTGCCTGATCCGGCTTTGCAAACGCTTCGGAAATTGAGTCACGTCTCCAATAACCCGTAGACGAATTCCGTTTTCATCCAATCTTCTCATCTCTGACTCAAGCGTTGAGGAAAGAAGTTCAATCAGAAGATTGACCTCAGCGGGAGGTCTTCTCCAGTTTTCACTGCTAAACGCAAATAAGGTGAGATAAGGTATTTTTCGCTTTCTGCAAATAGGCAACAGACTGGTGATGGTATCTACGCCTTTCTTATGACCCGCCACACGGGGCAAACCAAGCTTTTTGGCCCACCGACCGTTTCCATCCATGATTACCGCGACATGATTAGGAACATTCTGAATATCGCATGAAGCGGAGGGTATATTCATCTGGGCGGAGTGAGGAAGTACAATGGTCCTGGGACAATCACACTTCCATTACTTCTTTTTCTTTTTCCGCAACAACCTCATCGATCAGAGCGATATATTTGTTGGTTAGGTCCTGTAAAACTCCCTCAGATTGCTTTTCTTCATCCTGGGTAATTTCCTTTTCTTTTAACAGATCCCGAATGGTTTGAATCGCATCCCGTCGAATATTCCGAATAGCGATTTTTCCCTTTTCACCTTCATTCTTGACAACTTTCGTTAACTCAACTCTTCTCTGTTCTGTCATTGGAGGGAGAGGAATCCGCATGGTTTCACCGGCAGTCAAGGGATTCAATCCGAGATCTGATTCCAAAATCGATTTTTCGATCAAGGACATCATTTGCTTTTCCCAGGGCTGTATGGAAATAGTCCTAGCGTCAGCCACCGACACACTCGCGACCTGATTAATAGGGGTAGGTGACCCATAGTAGTCCACGGTCAAATGGTCCAATAATGCCGTAGATGCCCGACCAGTACGAATTCTCACCATATCATCGCGAGTTGATTCCACGGTCTTTTTCATCCGCGTTTCAGCGTCTTTTTCAACTTCATCAATCATATTCAATCTCACTCTAACATCTTATCTTACTAGCCCGGCTGGAGACAATTTTAAAGCGATCCAAACCAGGGCGCCCAACCAGCCACTCGTTTTACCAGGTTCAAACACCGATATGTTAACAACTAAATTACAAAAAATGTACTAGTAAGTTTACCGAACGGTTTCCTGGCCAAACCAGAAAAAGGCATCAACTGAAGCAGTCTCGAATATCACATTTTCACGATGAGAGTGAATCGGAAATCAGCGTACCAATCATGTCACCCAAAGCCATTCTCTGGAGATTTCCAGGCTTATGCATATCAATCACCTGTATCGGCATTCCATTTTCCTCGCACAGCGTAATAGCGGTTGCATCCATCACTTTGAGTCTACGGGTCAACACATCCTTGAAAGTCAAATAATCGAATTTTCGGGCATTTGGATTTTCCTCCGGATCGTCATCGTAAACCCCATCCACCCGAGTCGCCTTGACCATTACGTCCGCTCCAATCTCCAGTGCACGAAGACTTGCCGCAGTGTCAGTAGTAAAAAGAGGGTTTCCTGTCCCTGCTGCGAAAATCACTACTCGCCCTTTTTTAAGATGCTTTAAAGCCCGAGCGCGAACGTAGGGCTCTGCTACACCGGAAATTGCCAACGCAGACAGTACCCTTGAGGGAGTATTGCCTGCCTCCAGCGCCTGTTGCAAAGCCAAAGCGTTCATTGCCGTGGCCAACATTCCTATGTAATCAGAACCAACACGGTCCATGCCTTTAGCTGCAGCCTGCATTCCGCGGAAGAAGTTGCCACCGCCGACCACCACCGCCAGCTCCACACCCATGTCAACAATCGCTTTTAGTTCTAATGCAGTGGAACTTATTGTGTCGCTGTCAATGCCAAATTTATCATCTCCGGCCAACGATTCTCCACTTAGCTTTAAAAGAATTCGCTTCCAGGGAATATCATCTCTTTCGCTCATGGAAATGGTGAATAAATCTAACTCGCCGCCTGTGCCATGACTTCCGCAACAAAATCATCCTTTCTTTTTTCTATGCCTTCTCCCACTTCGAATCGAAACATTTGTGTAACAGTGGCATTCTCACTTTTGAGTAGCTCGCCCACTGTTTGATCCTGATTCTTGACAAAGGGTTGGCCATACAAAGTATTCTCCTTTAGAAATTTTTTCATTCTTCCGCCAATCATTTTCTCAATGATATCGGCTGACTTGCCACTTTCTGCCGCTTGGGCGATGAAAATTTCTTTTTCCTTGTCCAGAACCTCCTGAGGCATATTTTCTTCTGAAACACACAATGGCTTGCTAGCAGCAATATGCATCGCTATATCCCGACCCAACGCATGAGATCCATCATTCAAATGGACAAGCACTCCGATACGGGCACCATGTAAATAGTGGCTAACCTGGCCTTCGCCAACCGCGATTTTTTCAAATCGGCGGATACTAATGTTTTCACCAATTCTGGTAATTAATTCCTGCCTTGCGTCCTCAACCGTTCCTCCGGCAACTGAAACAGATCCCAATGCCTCAACATCGGTTGCATCGGAATTGAGCACCGCATCAGCAACGTCGGCAGCAAATTTCTTAAAGGAATCATCCTTGGCTACGAAATCGGTTTCGCTGTTCACTTCAAGGATGACGCCAAACGAATCATTTCCAGCACAAACGATAATGCCATCCGCCGCGATTCGTCCCGCCTTTTTTTCCGCTGCAGCAGCTCCTTTTTTTCTCAACTCATCAATTGCAAGCTCAATATTACCCTCAGTTTCAGTTAATATTTTCTTGCAATCCATCATACCTGCGCCAGTTCTTTCGCGCAGCTCTTTAATCATTGCAGTCGTTATCGTCATATCGCCTCTTCTGGATAGTCGGTATCAGTTATCAGATTAAATTTCGAAATTATGTAGCCATCCCTAAGCCCCAAGACACGGAGCTAAAAAAATGAATTTCCTGGGGCGTGAAGCCAAAGGAAGAAGGAATGTCTAATCCCACCCCAAGGCTTGCCATGTGATTTAGCTAGCCACCTTCAGCAGCTTTTTTTCGAACGACTTTCTTTTTGCTTATTTTTTTTGCGGTAGCGTCTTCAACAACCTCTTTTGCTGGCTCAACAACAGCTTCCTCTATCACAGGTTCAGCGGCGACCTCAACCTCTACCACTGGTTCACCACCAGCAACAGGCGCGGATGCTTCTGATTCAGCAACCGCGGCCTCATCCGTCACTTCCACATATTCTTCGCCAGAGTTTCCGGCAGAAACCGCCCTGGCGGCTGTTTTGGAAGCCAAAATAGCATCTGCTGCTGCTTCCATATAAAGTTTAATGGCACGGGTCGAATCGTCATTACCTGGAATGATGTAGTCAATTCCTTTAACAGAGCAGTTTGTATCCACAACGGCAATCACAGGAATGCCCAGTTTGTTTGCTTCTGCAACCGCAATATATTCCTGCTCAACGTCGATCACGAACAGAACATCAGGCAATCCATTCATGTCTTTAATACCAGAGAGTGTTTTGTCAAGCTTCAGTCGCTCTCTTTCTAAAGTCAGCCCTTCTTTCTTACTCAACCTGGCAGTAGCGCCAGAATCAATTCTCTGTTCAAGCTCTTTTAATCTGGCGATAGAATTTTTTACAGTTTTAAAATTTGTCAACATACCACCAAGCCATCGATGGTCAACATAGGACGCACCACATCGAGTCGCCTCTTCCTTAATAATCTTGCCGGCCTGTCGTTTGGTCCCCACAAATAGAACCTTTCCACCCTGGGCCGCTTTCGAACCCAGGTAGTTCATTGCCTCTTGAAGCATGGGCAATGTTTCCTGCAGATTAATGATATGAATTTTGTTACGGTCACCAAAAATATAAGGTGCCATGGAGGGAGACCAATAACGAGTTTGGTGTCCGAAGTGAACTCCAGCCTGAAGCAGCTGGCGCATAGTGATATCAGCCATAGTTTGGTAGTTTATGTATATGGGTTAAACCTCCACGGTTACTGCTCACTAACCCGGAAGATATATTGTCATGGCGTCGATCATCAAAGCATCGATCATCAGGATCGGTCATCAAAAGATGTACTTTAATGAACCCACGATACAAATATCAAAGGCACCCAAGTGAGCATAATCGCCGTGTGGGAATTTTAGCTGGAGTTTTTAATCCAACCATAAGGGCGGCGGATTTTAACCAAAAATAGTTGAAGAAAAAAGCAGAATTTGGGAGCATACGCGCTCATTTACCAATTATTCCTGAAAAACATGGCTGTAACGATAAAAAATTCGGACGAAATAGAAAAAATGCGAGTCGTAGGTCGCCTCGCATCCCAGGTTCTGGACATGATTGGTGAGCATGTAGTACCGGGAGTCACTACCGACCAATTGAACACTATTTGCCATAAGTACATTACTGAAGAGCAGAACGCGATTCCAGCCCCGTTAAACTATCGAGGATTCCCAAAATCCATTTGCACATCGGTTAATCACGTGATCTGCCATGGTATCCCTTCAGATAAAAAATTAAAATCCGGCGACATTATCAATATCGACATTACAGTAATCAAGGATGAATTCCATGGTGACACTAGTAGGATGTTTTTTGTCGACGAACCATCAATTCGGGCTAAAAGAATCTGTCAAATTAGCTACGATTGCATACACAAAGGTATCGATCTGGTCCGCCCTGGAACCCGCCTTGGCGACATTGGACATGTAATCCAACAACATGCAGAAAGTAGCGGTTTCTCAGTGGTTCGGGAATATTGCGGCCATGGCATTGGCCGTGTTTTTCATGAAGACCCACAGGTCTTACATTATGGCACGCCTGGGACAGGGTTTCAGCTAGAGCCTGGTATGACTTTCACCATTGAGCCAATGATCAATGCGGGCAAAAGAGACACTCGATTGCTTTCAGACCAATGGACCGTGGTGACCAAAGATCGGAGTCTTTCTGCTCAATGGGAACATACTATCCTGGTGACCGAAACCGGTCACGAAATTCTCACGAAATCATGAGTAGATTAACCTACTCATCTTTACTTGATAGAAAATTACTAAACCTAAAAAGCATAGATCACAATAGCGCGATCAAGGCTTTTCAAGCCGCCCTGAGTCACGGAAAAAATCTGCTTTCGGAGTATCATCTGGAAAAAGGGAGTGCAGCAATCCAGGCGAAGTACCATTGCTGGCTAATCGACAACCTGCTTATTCTCGCCTGGAATCGGATCGTCAGCGAAAGAACCGACTCCGCAACATGTGTTTCGTTAATCGCCGCCGGAGGGTATGCCAGACAGGAATTAAGTCTGGAATCAGACATCGACCCACTGATTTTGGTTCCTCTGAAGCCAACCAACTCCACCGCTATCCTAATTGAAAAATTTGTCCAATTCTGCTGGGATATCAATCTCAAGATCGGACACAGTACTCGCTGCATTGAAGAGGTCATTGAATTATCGAAAAGCGATCTAACGATAATGACAAATATGATGGAAACCCGTTTGCTTACTGGGAACGAAAACCAGTTTGTCCAATTCGGGAAAGCCATCCACCACCCAGATTTATGGCCTGCTGAAAAGTTCTTTAAAGGGAAACTCGAAGAGCAACAAAAACGCCATCTTCATTTTGGCGACACTGCCTACAATCTTGAACCCAATATTAAGGAGAGCCCAGGAGGACTGCGAGACCTGCACATGATTGGATGGGTCGCAAATCGATATTTCGGAACCAGCAATCTTTCTGAGCTGGTGGAACACCAATTCTTAAGTCAGTCGGAGTACCAATCTCTCATCAAAGGTAGGAATTTGCTTTGGCAGCTAAGAAATGGACTACACCAGTTATCCGGACGATGTGAAGATCGTCTGCTTTTTGACTATCAAAGGGATCTCGCCCAGCAACTCGGATATAAACAACGAAATAATCATTTGGCCGTTGAGCAAATGATGAAGCAGTATTATAGAACAGTCAAAGAGCTGCAGTTACTGAACGAAATTCTGCTTCAGCATTTTCAGGAAGCTATCCTCGCGAAGAAAAAGCCGTTAGCTGTAAGGATAAACTCACGTTTTCAGTCTGTAGGAGATTTTCTGGAGATTTCTGATCCTAACGGATTCGGGCAGGATTCCAGCACCATCCTCGAAATTTTTTATCTGTTGCAACAGCACCCGGAACTCAAAGGCGTCAGAGCCAGCACCATACGCCAACTGAGAAACAATCTGCATCGAATCAACGGCAAATATCGGAATGAACCGAAAAACCGACAGCTGTTTTTAAGTATGTTTAAACATCAAACCGGGCTTACCCACGCACTAAGAAGAATGAACGCTTATGGTGTACTCGGTGCGTTTTTTCCGGATTTTGGAAGAATAGTGGGACAAATGCAGCATGACCTTTTTCACATATTCACCGTTGATGCCCACTCATTGTTCGTAGTTGGAAATGTAAGAGGACTGGTCCAGGGTAACGATAAGCTGAACTTTCCGGCATTAAGATCGCTAATCGCCACACTCAATAGAAGAGAACGTCTATATCTTGCGGCACTTTGCCACGACGTTGGCAAAGGTAGCGGAAAGGATCATTCAGAGGTCGGCGAAAAAATCGCATTATCTTTTTGTCAAAGACTCGGGCTTTCTGAATATGATGCCAAATTCGTCGCCTGGCTCGTGCGCAACCACCTGATCATGTCATGGACTGCCCAGCGGGAAGACACTTCTGACCCTCATGTCATCGATCGTTTTTCCGAAATCGTGGGAGATCAGGAGCATCTTGATAATCTCTACCTCCTGACAGTGACTGACATTATCGGCACTAGCCCCAAAGTATGGAATGAATGGAAAGGCCAACTACTACACAACCTCTATACTGCGACTTCCAGACGCTTGCGGTCTGGTCTCAGCGGCATCGAGGCCGCCAATCAAAGAGTTCGGGACAGAAAAAAGGCCATCGAAAAAATACTCGACAATGAAATTCCGGGAAAGACTCTCAAGAAGTTTTGGGACCAACTCGACCAGGAATACTTTCTTAGAAACAGTCCTGAAAACAGTGCCTGGCAAGCATTGCAGATACACAATCCCAATGTGGCAGATCTTCCATTGGTAAAAATTCGCTATCGTGAAGAGATCAAGGCACAACAAATTCTTGTTGTCGCACCGGAATCCGAGATACTGCTTCTCAAAAGCACCGGCACGCTGGAAAAAATGAATCTGAGCATCCTGGACGCAAGAATCCACCATACCCACTCAGGCCTGGCAATATTGGTTTTCATTGCGGTGAACCGGGATGGCGAAACCCTGGAAACTAACTTATTTGAAAAGCAGTCAGACCATATTCGAAAACTACTGCTCGCGCCACAACATAACTACGCGCCGTCCAAACGGGTTTTACCGAGGGCCTATAAGCAATTCAAAGTGCCGACTTCAGTAACTTTTACGGATGACATGGAAAACCGACATACCACCATGGAAATCGTTTCTCAGGACCGGCCCGGATTGCTCTATCACGTTTCCATGGCATTACTCGAATGTAAAGTCAAACTGCTATCTGCGAAAGTCTCAACTGTTGGTGAGAAAGCAGAAGATACTTTTTTTATCACTGATCGTGATGGCAATCCCGTACAGTCTCAAGAGCAGCGACAGTGCCTTGAAAATAAACTCATTGCTTCCTTGTCCCCCGCAGGCTAGAAGGCTGAATTAGTAATGGGTGTAAATCTGTCCCAGCGGGAAGAGTGGATCTGCTCAAGACAGTGCTATCTGAAAACATGAATGATCGAAAACATCAAAGACAGGCATTCCTGGCTGAACATAGCTGGGCAGATACCGAGATTACGCCATTGGTTCCAGATGCTTCCGCGCGCCGCTATTTCAGACTCGAAAAAGGTGTTCAGCGAAGGATGTTAATGGATGACATCGGCGGCAAACAAAACGTTATTCCTTTCGTTAAAATTACCGCACATCTCACCAGTCTGGGAATTCGAACTCCGGCGATTTATCACCAGGACCTTGATGGAGGGTTTCTTATATTGGAGGATTTGGGTGATGACACCTTTAGCACTTTACTACTCAAGGGCCATAGCGAGAAAGAGCTATACAGCAAGGCAATGGGTGTCCTTGGAAAGGTCCATCGCCAAATAGACGCGACAAAGATAGATCTGGGAAACTACGACTTTGAACATTTCATAAATGAAGCCTATCTTTTTACCGATTGGTATCTACCCGCCACCCAAAAACGGAAAACAGGTGCCACGCAAAGGTCTGACTATGAGTCCGTCTGGTGGCAAATATTCGAATCTTTACCTACCCTTCAATCTACTCTGGTGTTGAGAGACTATCACATAGATAACCTTATGATGGTTGACGGTGAATGTGCCGTACTGGATTACCAGGATGCGTTAATAGGCCCAATCGCCTATGATGTGGTCTCATTATTGGAAGATGCTCGTCGAGATGTATCTGGAGCATTGAACGAGAGTTTAAAACGTCAATACCTGAATCAGAATCCCGGAATTAACGAGGAGCATTTCAATCACCATTTGGTCGTTTGGGGAGCCCAGCGACACTGTAAAGTTGCTGGAATTTTTGTTCGATTGTGGCTAAGAGATGATAAGCCCGTCTACTTGCAGCATCTAAATCGGGTAATGAGACTTATCGGAAAACATATCGAAAATCCGATAATGCTGCCCTTGAAGAGATGGCTAACAACAAATATGAATGGGCTTGAGCACCCTCGACTGGATCCCGAGCTGTCAGATAAACTCAGGGAGTTTCTATAACTCTAACGTAACAACTCTACGAATCTCTGCACAAAAAAACCTGCACAGACCACCGCATAATCCACTGCATAGACCTGAACAAGAAGGGCTGGAACGTGAGCCCAGGCAGGAAACAATCAAAGTAAAATTACCGGAAATCACGAGATACCGCAGGATACCAAAAGAGGAACTGCAAAAAGAAAAACCCGACAACTTACCCTGTGAAAAGAAACGGCCCTTCCAACGCCTGTTGAATCCATATTATTCGGAGCAGAGCAATGGTCCGGGGGACCTCTAGTCCGACAGCTTCTCTTTCACTGTTGCCGGGTGACATCAATCCTTTGATGCCCCTCAGGATTACCAAGTGATAACTATCTTGCCTCATTCAGAATAAAAAAAATGTGAGATTTCTCACACTATTTGGACTTTTTTAATTTTATTTTCCTCCCCAGCTTACTGTTTCTCACTGCATCATCATGAGGCAAAGACATCATCATCATCGACAATTCCGCCCAACCCCTCTGAAACATCTTCAGAGAAGTCGATCAACTTGATGAGTGGAAATATGCTTAACGGAATAAAAACAGATACTAACAACTATAAATAAAAGAATTACGGAAAATCTTATAAAACGGAAAAAACCGATACAACTACCTCTAACGCCGCCAGCGTTTTCTCATTTTCAGACGATTACCGGTGTAAAAGTAATAAATACTTACTAATCTCCAAAAACTCGGGTAATTGGCTAATTCGCGAAAAAACAGTAATAGTTGGTGTTGCAAGACATGAATCATCAATAATGAGCGCAGGTTCAAATCACCTAAAGTGCTTTTTTCTTCATTATATCTTCGAGAGTATCCAGCCATATACTGTAGTAATCGTCGCTACTACTAACCAGGCTATTTTCCTCAAACAGTCTGATATTAGTGGATAATAGATCCGCCCATTCCTGCCATTCAAAATGCCCTCTGCTATGCAACTGGAGCGCCATGGCAAACGCTTTGGCTTGCCATGGCGAGTCGAAAATGGGTTCCCCATCCCTTTGAGGCTGCCCTGACAAAAGATGGTTAGCTGAAGTTGGGAGACTAGTTAGCTGAGTCATGGGCTCGTTTAGGAATTAGATGAGTAGGAATTCGATGAGGGGTTGATTGACGGGTCAAGTTCATGGGTCATGTTCATGGATCAGATTCATGAGCTGGATTTATCAGTTAACCCCAATACCAGCAATACCAGGGCAACCGATAATCATTACTAGCGGTCTATCCACCAGGGTCTTCCAGATAAGGCTCAAAGACATCCACAAACAAAACGCTATTTGTGCCTATCCTGGAATTACCCCAAAGTTCCACCGGTTCAAAGCGAATATTATACAAATGCGCAGGGATCTTGATTCCAGATATAGCATGCTCATCCGGAAAAATATGCGTACCGTGGTGTTTCACAACAACTCCTTTTTTGCCCCTTATATAACGTGGGGCCCGTGTATGGGAGCTCGGATGAAACTTTGCAACATTCACTGTATCACCCACGCCTTATCGTGGTGGTCGGGCGCTGGGCAATGACGCTGAGCCACCCTTTTTAAGGATAGCACTCACATCCTCCTTTTTTATCGCCGACAAAGAAGCAGGTAAAGAAGACATACTGTTTGACTTACCTTGCTCTAACTCCTGTTTCGAAATTAGTTTCTTTTCCTGTAACAGGGTTTCCAGTCCGTGAAGCCAGTGTTCATAGTAGGTGCTGTTAAGATAATGGGCTGGATCAACATTTTCTCGTGCGAAACGAGATTGATCAAGGTTCCATTTTCCCAGCATTCCGCAGGCCAGGGTCATGGCAAAAACCTTTTCTTCCCATAGACTTGAGAAATTTCTGCTTTTTCCCTCTTCGATGTTAGCCTGGTCTATGTCAGCCTGACTGATGGGAGAAAAACCATGCATTCCCCCTAGATCGTGCGCACCGTTCATAAGTTATCAACCTAATATCAGCCGTTATTTATCGTAATTCGTCAGGGGAAGGTTGGGAGATTACGGCCACACCGATCATCGAATCCCGGGTCACTAGTGTCGCCAGCTGCTGCTCCGACAAATGATCCAAACCAGTAGGGCGTTGGGGCAGTACCAGATAACGGATTTCTGCAGTGGAATCCCAGACACGAACTTCAACATCCGCAGACAGCTCAACACCAAATTCCTTCAACACTTCTCTCGGCTCGCTCACCGCTCTTGCCCGATAGCTTGAGGCTTTATACCATGTTGGTGGCAACCCAAGTACTGGCCAGGGATAGCAGGAACACAACGTACAGACTACGAGGTTATGCACACCCACTGTGTTCTCGACAACTTCCATATGTTCTCCCTGCCTCCCTTCGTAGCCCATCTCCCTAATCGCGCTAGTCGCATTGTTTAATAGCCTGGCCTTGTATTGCGGGTCGGTCTAGGCCCTCGCTACCACCTTTGCGCCATTTTGGGGTCCCACTTTGTTTTCATAGGTATCAATAAGCTCGTCCATGGCTGCCTGATTGATCAGTCCTTTGTCAATTAACAACGCCTGCAACCTATTTACCCGCTGATCTATCTCACTCAGTGGCGCGTTATGGTGATGGGTATGATCGTCTGACATGATGTTTCTTCGCAGAATATTTAATCCATCTGGAATATCAGGATGGGGAGCCCGTTTTTCTGGCATCGTTGAGTACAGACTCAATGGTAGCGGCTATTTCGTATAAACGCGAATCCATTCCATTTGGTCCGCTAACCATGAAACCCACGGGTGCTTCACCAACATCATGGCAGGGCAAACTGATCGAGCAACCATCAAAGCAATTCGCAGTTGAAGTATTTCTAAGGCAACGTAAATTAATCTCAGCTATTCTGCTCGTATCATCCGTATCTGAAATCGGAGGAGGAACACAAGCCACCGTCGGATAAATAACCACGTCCGCACTCGTATCCGAAAACTGCTGATTAAAGTCGGTAACAATCTGATGCTTTTCATCATATCGGTCTTGCTGCAATTGATCATTAAGCGCACTGCCATTCATAATTCGTTGCCGTACAAATGGATCATACAAATCACCGTGGCTTTGCAACCATTCCTGATGCAGCAGCCAGGCTTCATAAAGCGCAATCGCCCTGCTACTAAACATATCTATACAGCGATCAAGAACCGGCATTTTCTCTCTAATTACCGAGAAACCTGCCTCTTTCATCCAATCAACCGAACGCTCAAATCTTCGCTCAACGTCAGAATCGAGATCATTCAATACTATAGACTCTGGTAATAACAACCGAATATCAGCAGGCTCGTGTTTTGCAATCGATGGCAATTGTGAGACCCTGGTTGCATTCTTTATCGAAGGAGATGTCATGACATGATCCAATAAAAAACAGCTATCCAGATCAACGCCCAACGGACCCGGAACGTCAGAAGTTTTGGACAAAGGAAACACCCCATTTAAAGATAACCTTCCATAACTGGGCTTTACACCCACAATCCCATTAAAAGCAGCTGGAATACGACAGGACCCTGCGGTGTCTGACCCCATGGTAGCGGAAACAATACCTTCAGCAACACTGACTGCACTCCCCGATGATGATCCACCGGGAAGGCGGCCAGTGTTTCGATCCCACACGCTTTGACAATTACCATAATGAGGATTTAGCCCCATTCCACTAAAAGCGAATTCGCTCATATTGGTTCGACCGAGGAACAGCAAACCTGCCTCCCTCAAATCCCTCACCACATCGCAGTCCTGTGCCGCCAGAGTTGCGGTATGCTGCAAGACTTTCGACCCTGCCAGGGTTTTTTGTTTTTTCACATCAAAAAGGTCCTTTAATGTGATTGGCACGCCGGCCAAAGGCGACATCGATTTACCATCCTGCCGATTTGCATCAACAACTCTGGCTGACTCACGAACCGACTCATCAATAGAAACAAAAACATTGGACGACTTTACGGCCTTTCCCAGGCATTCGTCGACATGAGACTCTGCTGATATCTCGGCACATTCCAAATGCTTTGCCAGCGTCCTGACCGGTAATGGTGCCGGTTTCCGATTGATTATATTAGGGGTATTCATTGATTCAATTTCCTGGGCAATTTTTTAAGCGATTTCCTGGGCCAGTCAGTATTCATATTGGGAATTGTACTTCGATTTAGCCAGTTGACACAGCCAAAAGCACGCGGTGGCTTGTTCCTCCCGCTAAATCACCCTTCCCGTGGCGGAACATTAGTGACATTAACAGGGCTATGACATAATCCCCTCCCTACCCATACTATTCCTGTGATAAAGCAATGAAAGGCACCCACGAATACCAAAGTGATCCCCGGAATCAATCAATTTTAATTGATGTTAATGGTGAACACTTCCCTAGGGAAAAAGCCACTGTTTCTGTTTTCGACAGCGGTTTTGTGCTGGGAGACGGAATCTGGGAAGGACTTCGGTTCCACGAAGGCGTTATCGCCTTTCTCGACCAACACCTAGACAGACTTTACGAAGGAGCCAAAGCGCTGGATATCGACATGGATGTGGATCGGCAGGCGTTGACGGATCGACTTCATGGGATTCTTGCTGCAAACGGTATGAAAGACGGAGTCCACATACGACTCATGGTCTCCCGAGGTGTTAAGGTGACGCCTTACCAGGATCCGAGGATCACCATCACTCCGCCCACAGTCGTTATCATTCCCGAATACAAACAGGCACTACCCGAGACTCTGACCAAAGGCCTTAGGCTTTTTACCGTTCATGTTAGACGAGCCTATCCAGACACTCAGGACCCCAAACTTAACAGCCACTCCAAAATCAATTGCATTACCGCGTGCATTCAGGCCACGAAAGCCGGCGCAGATGCAGCACTCATGCTGGATCCCCATGGATTCGTTGCAACTTGCAACTCCACTCACTTTTTCATTGTTAGAAAAGGTGAGGTGTGGACTTCTTCCGGAGACTACTGCCTGGGAGGAATCACCAGAGGTAATATCATTCGCCTATGCGAGAATAATGATATTCCGGTTTATCAGAAGAACTTTAGTTTGACCGATGTTTATAGTGCGGGTGAGTCTTTTGTTACCGGAACATTTGCTGGCGTAGCACCCGTTATTAATATTGATGGTCGAACCATCGGCGATGCGACCAGAGGGCCGATGGTAGAGCGTATTCAGAATCTTTATCTTGACCTCATTAAGTCGGAGTGCGATTAAAAATGACTACCAGAATCGCCATGTGGTCAGGCCCACGAAATATTTCCACCGCGATGATGAGATCCTGGGAGAGTCGAAAAGACCCAGCAGTGTGAGATGAGCCCTTTTATGGACATTATCCAGAACGGCAGAGGGGGGGGGGGGGGGGGGGGGGGGGGGGGGGGGGGGGGGGGGG
>JAALKB010000277.1 GCA_011088265.1 Gammaproteobacteria bacterium | reverse complement strand
CTATCAGCTTACTCTATTCTAATACCCCGTAGCTTGCTGCGGGGTAGTTTATTGGTATGCCAAACTTTCGCCGTGCAGATGGATTGCCACAACGCATGGTGTCCATTGATAGAGAGCTCGAAACCTCTATCGGCAAACCTATTGTTTCTTCAGATACCGCATTGTATTGGCGCATATTCAAAACGCTAAATATCGGCCCGGTCGGAAATCAGGGAAGACTTCTTGGTGGACTGCAATAGCGCAGTAAATCAGCGCCTGGATTTTTCTGGTTTAGCCTTTCTCAAGGCGAAAGGAATACAAAAATCGAATGTAGTGTGCGAAATTCGATGGATGATCGGGTCCACTTAATGGATCCGTCTCATCATGACAATGGCGAGAGTCAAAAAGGCCACTATGGGTAATGTTGCTCCGAATAGTGGACTTAATCCGGACGCAAGAACAACGTAGCCAAAGCCTTTGTTGGCGACGTAAAAACCCAAACCCAGCATAATTCCAATAAACAGGTTCCTTCCCATGGTGCCAGAGCGAATACTGACGAAAACAAAGGGGATCGCGAGAATAACCATAACTGCGGTAGAAATCGGTAGCATTAGCTTATTCCAGAACGCCAGTTCATAAGCGTCTGTTTTTTGCTGATTTTGTTTCAAGTGATTGATATATCGATTTAATTGCCAGAAAGACAGTTGATCGGGTTTGATCAGGAAAACCGATAGAATTTGGGGCGTTACTCTGGACTCCCATGCGGCGAGCCCGGCTTCGAGAGTTTTGGTCTGACCTTCCAGATTCACCACGGTCTGCTTCACATTTCTCAAAACCCATGAACCGTCCTGGAAATAGCCTTCATCCGCTGAAACCATGGTTCTGAGTCTGTTGTTAGGGTCGAATTCAAAAACCTTGATGGCGAGAAGGGTTAAATCCGGAAGTACTTCGCCAATATTCACATAGGTTGCGGTGTCTCGCATCCATAAACCGAAATTGGTATGTTGTTTGATGTCCTGCTGCATTGCTTCGGCCTTTAGGCGCTGAGCTTTGGTTTCGCTGTAAGGCGCGAGAAGTTCACCGATGCAAATTGCGGCGAGGACGAAAATAGCCCCCATCTTCAATGCGGCCATGGAAATTTGGATCATCGAAACGCCGCTGGCCCGCATGACGATCAATTCAGAGTCGTTAGCCAACATGGAAAGTCCAATCATGGTGCCAAGTAGCGCAGCCATAGGAAATATTTCGTAAATCATCCTTGGAATAGTAAAACCGACAAAGGCGATGGCTTCGCCCAGGTTATAGTTTCCTTTGCCAAGATTCCCGAGTTGATCCAGAAAACTGACGAATACAAAAAGACCAAGCAGAACCAGCATGCTGATCATGGTGTACTGCAGGATAATTCTTCCGAGGTAACGATCAAGGATCTTCATGTATTGGTCATATGCTGATCATGTCTTGGTCATGCGCTGGATAGTCCTGGAATCAGTGGTTTGCTAAGACAGCGGCGGCGGAACATATAAATCGCAACGGCCAAAAAACAAAGATGTATCACCCAAAGTGCCAAATGGGGATTAACAGAACCCTTTCTTATGAGTGCCACTCCAAGTCCAAGGACATTCGAGTAGGTAAAATAAATGAGCAGTGCAGAAAACATGCCGGGAAAGCGTGCGCTGCGGTAGGTGATTGAAGAAAAGGAGAGGGCAAAGATAAGCAGTATGGGTAGCATAATAACTTTGCTAATTCTCCAATGTAGCTCCCCAATTGCAGTGTGATGTTCCTCTTTTAGCAGGTCGAGTGTGGGACGGGCTTTTACGGGTAATACGAAATTATTTTTCGCTCGTTGTCGCAAGCGAACCGCATAGGTTTCAAAATCCATGACCACATACTTTGAGGAACCCGCGCTGCCACGATATTGGGTTCCGTGCTTTAACACCAGAAAATCGTCATTAGTTTTTACATCAACAGTTTTGTAACCACTATTAGCTACTACCAGGCCTTCTTCGTCATTGCCGTTATAAACGAAAATGTTTTGAAAGGTGTCTGTGTCCTGATCATAGCCCTCGACAAAATAAACACCGGTTCCACCCCGGGTTTCGGTAAAAACTCCCGGTGTAATTCCCGTGGCATCTGTGCGAGTTCTAAATTCATATTCCATGGAGCGGCCCACCTCCGCAGACAGCGGAGACAGGTACATTGCAAAAAGGGCTACCACTGAACCGACAATGGCAAACAGGACCATTGCGGGTTTGAGAAACTCTGCCATGCCGATGCCGCAAGCGTTAATGATTGTGAGTTCGTTATCCCGAATCCATCGTCCCATCACCAGTAATGTCGAAATAAAGAGAACCAGTGGGATGAGGATATCAAGATAAGTGATCATTTTGAGAAGCAGCAACAAAAATACACTGTTGATAGGAATATCTCCTTCGGCGGCTTCTCGCAGGAATCCCACTAATCGAGTAACGAGAAAAATGGAAAATAAAATCGCCGTAACCGCAGTACAGGTCTGAAGTACCTCTTTAATAAATGCGCGATGGATGATGAGAAGTGACATGGTCCGTGAGTATACGTTTTTCCTGATGCTTATTGACGTTCGATCCTGGTTTTTGATGACAGTTTCTTATGGGAACCACCGCTGCAAGGCGGTATTGCATAATTTAAATAGATACCCGCGACAAAAGCCTTGATATAATCCCGGCATGGGATTCGTGGACTCAGGTTAATCATATTACTGGCGTGAATGTTGTCGATACCAGCGGAAAATAAGGTAGCGAGTATAGACAGCTCTGGTCAGATTTAACAGAGCGACTTAAGAAGATGAATCAAAGATAGTGATTAGAGAATCGGAGTAAACGTGGACTTTTCAGTAAAAACCAATGACGTAGCAAAATTGGCTTCACCTTGTCTGGTACTAGGTGTCTATCGAGGTAAGACTGCAGCGTTAACGACATCGGGGCAACGAGTGGATCTCGTAAGCGATCACCAGCTAACCAGCTTCCTGGAGCGTGGTGATTTTAGTGCTGAAATCGGTGCCACTCAGATTCTCTACGACATCGTCGGGATAAAGGCAGAAAGAGTCATGCTACTTGGGCTTGGTAAGATCGATAGCCTTGATCTGGAGGGATTAAGAAAAGCCGTTTCCTGTACTACAAAAGCGCTTTCTTCCGCGTCAATAAAGTCTGCCGATTTGGCATTGCTCGATAGTCTGCCACAGACGATAAGCGCCTATCGTGCAGCAAGGAATATCATTGAATCAGTGGGTGAGTCCCAATACAAGTATACCGCGACACGCAGCGGTAAAATAAAACCATCCTCTCTTAAGAAGGTTTCCCTGGTGGTTTCGAAAGATCAGAGTAAGGAAAGCCGTCAGGCAGTGACAGAAGGCAGCGCTATGGCGCATGGAGTGGAGCTAGCGAGAAACCTTGCTGATTTGCCTGGTAATGTTTGCACACCAACCTATCTTGCCAAGCAGGCAAAAGGCCTTCAAAAAACCCACAACATTAAAACCAGGATCGTGGAGGAGGCGGAAATGAAACGGCTAAAAATGGGATCATTCCTGTCCGTTTCCAGGGGTAGCAGGGAACCCGCCAAGTTAATCGTGATGGAGTACAACGGTGGTAAAAAGGGACAAAAGCCCGTCGTGTTAGTGGGTAAGGGTTTGACATTTGATGCTGGTGGTATTTCTCTTAAACCGGCTGGAGCCGTGGATGAAGTGGAATATGACATGTCCGGCGGGGCGAGTGGGGGTGGGGGGGTGGGGGGGGGGGGGGGGGGGGGGGGGTTTGTGGT
>JAALKB010000044.1 GCA_011088265.1 Gammaproteobacteria bacterium | reverse complement strand
TGCCGATGTCGTTGCCGTTCCCATTCCCATTCCCATTGTCTGGGGTTGGGCTGGTGGCTTCCAGCGCTGCGGCCAACGAGGACTCGGTTCGCCCACTGAGCACTACGTTATATCCATTAGCAAGAAAAATATGGGCCACAGCTTTTCCAACGCCGCTGCCTGCTCCAGTAATAACGGCGGTTTTTGTTTGGTTTGTCATGTTGGGATTAGAAATGGTTGAGCTGACAGCGAGTCAGTGGGGTCGTTAAGGAATAATAAATGGATGCCAATGGTCGGGAAAAGAGTGTCACTTTCAGACTATGGCGTTGTTTGTTGAGCAAGATGCAATGCAGCTACAAAGGCTTTGGCGGCGCTTTCTATTTCTTCGATGGGTTTGCCGGATTTATAGAGGGCTGATCCGATGCCGAACCCCGTTGCTCCCGCGTTGTAGAAGTCACCAAGGTTGTCTGGTGAAATTCCTCCTACCGGCAACATTGTAACCGATGACGGAATAACAGCCCGTAGTGCTCTTACGATGGACGGCGTAATGGATTCCGCGGGAAAGAGTTTAATGGCGTGGGCTCCGGACTTGATTGCCGCAAAGGCTTCGGTGGGAGTAGCTACTCCAGGGCAATAGATCACCTTGTGTCTGGCACAGGCGGCAGCAACGTCGGGGTCAAGGTTGGGTGCAATAATGAGTTCGCACCCCGCTTCAACACAAGTGTCCACATCTTCTTCGCAAAGTACCGTTCCTGCTCCAATCATGGCCCGATCTCCCAGATTTCGGGACATCCTTTGTAGTGTTTGAAATGGTTTGGGCGAATTCAGGGGCACCTCGATGATGGTAAAACCCTGATCAATCAGGACATTGGCAACATCCAGCGCCTCTTCAGGCTGAATTCCTCGGAGAATCGCTACCAGAGGCATTTTTTCAAGGGCAGCCGCCCATGTTTTTTCCAATATTGTCATTGTTCCTGTTTGGTATCTGGTTCTTGTCTGGCTTGGCTATTTACTGCCGTTGAGCAAAGAAATTATTTGTTGAAACCCTGGGACCACAGCATCCTCCGGTCCAACAACGGCTTTGATCCCGAGTTGTTTTAACGCTGTCAGGTAACGCGGACACAGTGATGCTGAACCAATCAGAGTGACGATTGCCGAGGAACTCTCTTGAAGATTCCAATTGGTTAAATCCATACCTTCCCGAATTTCGTTGCCGATAAGCAGCCCCGACAGGTAGGAAAAAATGTCAGTGCGGGAGTGTTGCCCGAGTAAGACTGCGGCTCGGCAGGTAAAGAGTTCACGAATGATGTTTTTGCATTGGAAGCCTTTGTCCACGCCTCGTATGAAAGCCGTTTCTATCCAGCCGTTACCCACATACAGGTTGCCAATCAGGGAGTGTTCAAGGAGTATCTCAAATATTTCTCCGGTGGCGATGGTGTGAAATCCCTGAATGCAGCCATCATTAATGGTGGTCCATTTTGAATGGGTTCCTGGCATCACTGCAAGCTGAATGGGCTGGATCGATTCTGCGCCAAATAGCTGAATTTCTTCCCCTCGCATGACATCAGAAGGGTCGGGCTGGCAAAGTCCGGGAAGAAAGATCAATTCAATGTCATTCACTTCCTTTCGAACCGCTGTATTCAATACCTGCTGTAAGTCTGCTGGGCAAGGTACATAGGGTGTCTCTACCCAGCCGTTTCGGCTGGTTATCATTCCTGACAAAAGAACCTGATCGCCAGGTGTCAACCACGTTCCAATTTGACTGAATAGGGTTTCGGCGAAATTCCCGTTCTGAATAAACTTGATCCCAAGATCGGCACTGATCGACTCAATCACTTTGCCCTGATGATTGAATTGATAAGCACGAAATGCGCTGGAACCCCAGTCGATACCCACCCGAACCATGTTTCCTATCTCCCGGTGTTTCTTTAATCCGACCCAAATGCGATTTGCACCTTGATCGCTTGACTCCGGTCTCCAGCAAGCTCGAAGGCAAAGAGGGCTTCGTCCACTGGAATTCGAGCACTTAATAGCGGACGAACATCGATTTCTCCAGAGCAGATCAATTTAGCAGCCCATTCGAATTCCTGATGAAAGCGAAAGGAACCCAGCATCTGTACTTCCTTGGCCACACAGAGATTCATGGCCAGAGAAATATCACCACCAAGCCCTAGCTGGGTGAGTGTTCCGCCGGGTTTCAATACTTCAATAGCGCTGTGAATCGCTGTTTCTATTCCGGATGCTTCAAACGCAATGTCGAAATATCCTTTATTTTTCTGGTATTCCTTAAGGCCTTCTGGATGGGTGAGAACGTTGAAAGTTTTGTCGGCCCCAACCTTGCGAGCGGTTTCCAGCACAAAATCTGATATATCGGCGGCGACCACTTCAAGTGCTCCGGCGTGGCGAGCTGCCATTAGGGGGAGTAGTCCGATGGGACCGCAACCTGATACAAAAATCCGTTTCCCTGCCAAGCCGCCGCAGACTCTGGATGCACGATTGACTGCGTGAAGCGCCACTGCCAGAGGCTCAGCAAAAGCAGCGTGATGCAAGTCGGTTCCCTTAGTGAGGGAAACACACTGACGGGCTTCACAAATAAGGTGCTCACAAAAAGCGCCTTGTACATGAGGGAACCGCATGGCTGATCCATAAAATCTCATATCAAGGCAATGATTAAATTCCTCACGTTGACAATATTGACATGTCAGACTCGGATTAATGGCCACGGGATCACCGACACATAGGTCAGAAATATTTTCTCCCACAGCGGCAATTTGGCCAGCAACTTCATGCCCCGGGATCATCGGTTGTTTCATGCGGATGGCACCGAAACCACCGTGTCTGTAGTAATGCAGATCGGAACCACATACTCCACCTGCCCGGACATGTACGGCAACCTGGTCAGGGCCGGGAGAAAAAGTTTCCCGGGATTCAATTCGCAGGTCCAGTGGAGCATGTATAACCAGAGCGCGCATAAATTAAGTTCGATGATTTTGTTAAATTTATTTGATTTAATCGACAAAACCATGTAAATGCAAGGGCGTTGCGACGAGATGTGTCACGTCACGTCCATATATTACTACTTCGGAAGAAAACTATGTCTTTAGAGCTTTTCGAGCTTACCAATCGTCGTGCATTAATTACAGGATCGACCCAGGGAATCGGATTTACTCTTGCAGCCGGGTTGGCAAAGGCCGGCGCCATTCCCATTATCAATGGGCGAGATAAAGAACGGGTCACTCAGGCAGCAGATCGACTCCGAAAAATGGGATTTGCATGCGATGAAATGGCGTTTGACGTGACGGATAGATCGGGTACTGCAGCCGCTATTGATCGTATAGAAGTAGAAATCGGTCCCATCGATATTTTGGTGAACAATGCGGGTAAGCAGGATCGAGAGTCGCTGGAAAATTTCAAGGACGATAACTGGGATCAACTTATGGATCTGAACCTGAATAGTGTATTCGTGGTAAGCCGATCGGTAGCAAGACACATGATTAGCCGAAAAAGAGGAAAAATTATCAACATTTGTTCCATTCAAACCGCTTTGGCCCGCCCCTCCATTGCACCTTATACTGCGTCAAAAGGAGCGGTCGCCAACCTCACTAAAGGCATGTGCGCGGACTGGGCTAAACACAATATTCAGGCTAACGGGCTTGCACCGGGTTATTTTGAAACCGAGCTAACCAAAAACCTGGTTGAAGACGAGACCTTTAACGCCTGGTTGTGTAACCGTACCCCCGCGGGGCGATGGGGGCAACTGGATGAATTGACGGGTGCGGCAGTCTTCCTGGCATCAGACGCTTCAAGTTACGTTAATGGTCATATTCTCTACATCGATGGCGGTATGGGTGCCTGTGTTTAAATGTCGCCGAACTTCCCTTTATTTCATTTTGGCATAATGTCAATTGCTGGCCTGGTGTGTCGGCTAATTTTTATATCGGACTTAAAACATGACTGAAAAAGATCATTTACTTCTGGTTTCCCAGAACATCGAAGATCATCTTGATGAATTCAATGGACGTTGTGAGTTTCATCACTACTACAACGCTGAAGACAAAGAAGCCCTTCTTCAGGAAGTGGGTGAAAAAATTCGCGTAGTGGGCACCAATGGGCATGATGGTTGCTCCCGGGAGATGATGGAGAAATTGCCGAATCTGGAAATGATTGGCTGTTATGGCGTGGGTTATGACGCCATTGATATCGACGCTGCCAGGGAAAAGGTATTCGTGTGACCAATACCCCGGATGTATTGAGTGATGCGGTTGCTGAGTTAACCGTGGGATTAATGATCTCTCTTGCCAGACAGATTCCTCAATCTGACCGATTCGTTCGGGATGGGAAGTGGACTCCACTTAATGGTTACCCCCTTACCCAGGAACTCACCGGTCGTACCGTGGGAATTCTGGGGCTGGGGCGCATTGGGCAGGAAATAGCCAACCGACTCCAGGCAATGAAAATGCGAGTGATTTATCACGGCAGAAACTGTCAAGCAGATAAACCCTATGTTTATTATGCTGAACTGGAGGAGATGGCGAAGGATTCGGACTGGTTAGTGGTGATTATGCCGGGAGGTCCGGGTACCCAGGGCATTGTTTCCGAGTCGGTTATGCGGGCGCTGGGTCCGAACGGGAACCTTGTTAACGTTGGTAGAGGACCTTTGGTTGATGAATTGGCTTTAGTTCGACTATTGGAGAATGGTGAACTTGGTGGCGCTGCACTGGATGTATTTGCCAGAGAGCCGTCAGTACCTGAGGCGCTCATGGGCATGGATAATGTCGTACTATCTCCCCATGCTGCATCGGCAACGGTAAAAACCCGTCAGGCTATGGGAAGCCTCGTGATTGCCAATATTATGGCTCACCTCAATGGCATGCCATTGATTACCCAGGTTGCCTAGTCGGCGGTATTGACTATCTCATTCCAGCGCTATTCTTTAGATATGCTCTACTTTTGGATATGCGCTATTTTTGGATATCATTGAGCAGACGATGGAGAAATAATTAAGAAGTGTTCATTGGGGTAAGGTTGTTTTCCTGGATTGGACTTTGTCTTTACATGACAGCACCAATTTGCCAGGGCACAAACTCCAGATCTCCCAGGCCCTGAGCTTCACTCAGGGATGGTCTGCCCGAGGCGACATTGATCAGTAAATCCAGAATTTCTTCTCCTACTTCTGCGACGGTTTTATTGCCATCGAGAATTGCACCTGCGTTTACGTCCATATCTTCTGGCATACGATGATATACACCGGTATTTGTGGCAATTTTAATGGACGGTGTTGGTTTCGACCCATAGACACTGCCGCGCCCGGTAGTGAACGCCACGATGTTACAGCCAGAGGCGATCTGACCGGTAATCGAAGCGGGGTCGTAGCCCGGACTGTCCATCATTACAAAACCCTTGCAACGAATGGGTTCCCCATATCGATAAACATCTTCCATGGGTAGAGTGCCGCTTTTGGCGACGGCACCAAGAGACTTCTCAAGGATAGTAGTAAGCCCGCCTCGTTTGTTTCCTGGGGATGGGTTGTTGTCCATGGAACCATGGTTTCTGGCCGTGTATTCCTCCCACCAGCGTAGTCTTTGTATTAATTTGTCGGCAGCTTCCGGGCTACGTGCCCGACGGGTAAGGAGGTGTTCTGCGCCATAGACTTCAGGAGTTTCTGCCAACACCGCCGTACCACCATGTCGAATCAGTTGATCGGATGCATGCCCCAGAGCCGGGTTTGCTGTGATACCGGACCAGGCGTCGGAGCCGCCACATTGAAGCCCGAGGGTCAGGTGGGAAATGGGATTTGGGCTTCGTTTGGCGTTATTCACCTGGGGTAGCATCTCATTGACCATGGCGATACCCCGTTCGATGGTTTTTCTCAGGCCACCCATGTCCTAGATATTCATTACTCTGAACCGGTCATTCTGGACCATGTCATAGGCTTCCATGAGTGCGTCAGTCTGGTAGGTTTCACATCCCAGCCCTACGAGAAGCACACCGCCGCAATTTGGATGACTGGCGTATCCCCATAATACCCGCTGTAAGTTGGCGTACCCGTCACCGTTGGGGTCCATGGCACATCCCGTACCGTGAACAAAAGCGGTTACCCCATCTACATTGGGATAATCTGCGAGAGTGTTGCCTCGAAAGTGATCTGCTATCAGACGAGCAGCGCTGGCGGAGCAATTAACACTTGTCAGAATGACGATAAAATTTCGAGTGCCCACCTTACCGTTTTCCCGCAGGTAGCCATCGAACATGCGTTGTTGTGGTCTCAGGTCATCAATGGATAAAACGGACTTTCCAATTTCATGTGCCGCATTAGAAGCGCGAAATGCCAGGTTGTGAACGTGAACATGTTGGCCCGGTGAAATATCGGTATTTGCATAGCCAATTACCTGTCCATATTTCCTGACCGCATTCCCTGATGAGATGGGGGTGATCGAAACCTTATGACCCGAAGGAATGGGATCCCGTACATGAATGCCCTCTATTTTACTGCCGAGTCCGAGAGATTGCGTGGCGATGACAACATTGTCATCAGGATGAAGTTTGACGAACAAAATCGGTTTCACTGGCATGCCCCAGACTAATCAAGTAATGTTTATTGTATGATGGCACAGTTCGACATGTCACCGATATGAGTCCGACTCAATAATTCTGTGTGAATGGGCTCTGAAATAGTCTGACAATCTAATGATCCAGCATCAACGGTCCAATAACAACGACCCAATAGCAACGACCCAATAGCAACGATATAGTCTCCCAGAGACATAGTACTCCAGCGGTATGATATCAATGATCCTGATTGAGGATCTTGCCTATGATTCTGTGCGACGCTGTTTTGGAACGACATCGTACGAAAAAATTTTACTAACTGGACAAGCCAGTTTAATCCCTGATCCGATTTAATAACATCGATGCTCAAAAAGAAACTAACCATCGTCATAATGGGAGTCTGCGGTGCTGGCAAAACTGCTTTCGGCAAACGACTCAGCGAGGAAATGGGCGCATTTTTTATCGAGGGGGATGATCTACATCCGCTGTCGAATACCGAAAAAATGTCAAAGGGCATTGCCCTTGATGATGATGACCGATTGCCATGGTTGCAATCTATACGACAACATTGTGATGAGGCTCTAGATGGTGAGGGGCAGCAAATTGCGGTCATCGCGTGTTCATCACTTCGAAGGCGTTACCGTGAGTTGTTAAGACAGAATAAGGGAGAAACCTGGTTTGTGCATCTCAAAGGAAATCGGAAAACCGTCGCTCAGCGGATGGCCCACAGGGATGGGCACTTTATGCCCACTTCCCTAATAGAGAGTCAATTTGATACCCTGGAAAGTCCAACTAACGAATGGAATGTTATTGAATTGGATATCGAAAAGGATCTTGCAACCCTTTGTGAGGCAGTGAGGAACACGGTGGAACTCGCAACTGAGCCATTGGGGCGGGAAGTGGACTTTCGACTAAAGCCCCATTTAGGACTGATTGGACTGGGCGTGATGGGGCAGAACCTGGCGCAAAATATTGTTGATAAGGGTTATGCATTGCAAAGTTGGGACATTGATGAGGAGCTGAGGCGGAATTATGTCCAGATTGTTGGCGTCCAAAACGAAAGGGTCAAATGCCATGATTCTCTGGAAGCGCTGATTCGTGATACCGAATCACCACGAAGTCTTCTGTTAATGATCAAAGCCGGGAGTGCAGTGGATGATGTATTAACCAGGCTTTTACCTTTACTGAACCAGGGGGATCTGGTGGTTGACCTTGGCAATAGTCACTATGAGGATACAGATCGGCGTTTTGCGCTTGCAAAAAAACAGGGTATTCGTTTCATGGGCTGTGGTGTTTCAGGTGGTGCGAAAGGGGCCCGATGGGGTCCGGCCCTGATGCCTGGAGGGGATCTAAATGGAGGTCGGATGTTGCAGGGTTTGTTCGCTGATATTGCCGCTTCCTATAAAGGTGATCCTTGTGTTAACTGGATAGGACCTGAGGGAGCAGGTCACTTTGTTAAGATGGTACATAACGGTATCGAATACGCTGACATGCAATTGATTTGTGAAGCCTACCACATCATGCGCGACGGGCTGAAAATGCAATCTGGGCAAATTGCGAACACTTTCTCCCGTTGGAATGACGGTCCGCTGGAAAGCTATTTGATACAGGCCACAGCGAATATATTCACTGCCGTTGAACCTGACGGAACAGCGTTAGTGGAGCGAATTCTGGATCGTGCGGGCCAAAAAGGAACCGGAGGCTGGGCGGTAGGAACAGCATTGGAGTATGGGGTTCCCGTCACTCAAATGAGTGGGGCAGTTTTCGCGAGAATCGTTTCTTCGCTAAAAGCAGATCGACAGCGCTATGCGAAGGCGTTCGACACTCCTGATCAATTAATCCCTGATGAGGCGAATAGAGAAGTCATCCTGGATAATATGGCGAAGGGACTTTATTGCTCCAAGGTAATCAATTACATTCAAGGATTCATGTTGATGCGCGAGGTGTCTGCGCAAAGAGGATGGGGGTTGAGTCTGATGCAAATTGCATCGACCTGGCGGGCGGGTTGTATTATACGGGGGGAGTTACTCCTCGACATAGTGGATGCCTGTCGAAATCCTGAGGTGGACTTGCTCGATGCGCCGAAGTTTAAACAGGTGCTCCGTGGCAACCAGGGCGCGTTAAGAAAGGTGGTGAGATTTGGTGTCGATTCCGGTATTCCTCTGCCAAATTTTAGTGGAGCGCTGACTTTTTTTGACAGCATTCGTTCGGCATCATTACCGGCGAACCTCATCCAGGCCCAACGGGACTATTTTGGTGCACACAGGTTTGAACGTGTTGACCAACCCATGGGTCAGCTTTTTCACGCCAATTGGGACGAGTTGGTGGCGAATGCTGCTGGTCAACAACCATCGGACGCGTGATCATTTCAACCCGGAGCATGGTGATTGCGAGGTGTGGAATTGCGAAGGGTGCAATGGATGGGCTGGCCATTAAAAGACCAGTTATTTTTTGTTCAGAATGGCTGCCCAGTGCTGTTGCAGAAATTTCTTACTAAAACAGATAAGACGAGAGAGAAAAATGAAACTTGTTCGGTATGGTGAAGTCGGTGTGGAAAAGCCGGGTGTCATTGATGACGATGGAAATATTCGTGATTTGTCAGCAGAGGTGGCCGATATTAACGGAGAGAGTCTGGGTGCGGAAAGTCTCAAAAGACTTGGAGAGTTGGATCTGAACTTGCTGCCAATGGTCAGTGGATCTCCGCGACTGGGTTCGTGTATTGCCCGACCAGGAAAGTTCGTTGCCATTGGGTTGAACTATTCTGACCATGCTAGGGAAACAGGTTCACCCATTCCTAAAGAGCCCGTGGTGTTTTATAAAACTGACACTTGTATATGTGGCCCCAATGATAATGTGATCCAGCCCATCGGTTCAACCAAGCTGGACTGGGAAGTGGAGATTGCCATTATCATGGGAGGGGTTGCAAGAAACATTGAAGAGAGTGACGCCATGTCTCTGATCGCTGGATACTGTGTTGTCAATGATGTATCGGAAAGAGCCTTCCAGATTGACCGTGGTGGTAGCCAGTGGAGTAAAGGTAAGGGATGCGATACCTTTGGTCCCATTGGGCCCTAGATGGTGACCCGGGATGAAATCGAAGATGTGCAGAATCTTGACATGTGGCTGGACGTGAACGGCGAGCGTATGCAAACAGGGAATACTCAAACCATGATTTTTGGCTGCGCCTATTGGGTCAGCTATTTGAGTAATTTTATGACACTTATGCCGGGAGATATCATTACCACTGGGACTCCCCCTGGAGTGGGGTTGGGTATGAATCCGCAGAAATGGTTACAGCCCGGTGATGTGATGAGTCTTGGAATTCAGGGGCTTGGTCAGCAGCAACAAACAGTGGTTTCTTTTCCCGGTTAGACATAGATATTCACCATGCGAAATCAGCAGACTTTTCTTGTTACCGGCGCCATGGGTTGTCTGGGGTCCTGGGTTATTCGTAATTTGCTGGATCAGGGGGCCAATGTCGTTGCCGCGGATTTAGCCACCGAGCCGATACGGGCAAGATTGTTGATGTCTGACACAGAAATCAGTGACATTAACTGGGTATCTTTAGATATTACTGATGTAACAGCGGTGAACGATGTGGTTGCCAGCAATGATGTTACTCATATTGTGCATCTTGCCGGATTGCAAATCCCTTTTTGTAAGGCGAACCCGTCAATGGGAGCATCGGTGAATGTGCTTGGAACAGTGAATGTGCTGGAAGCAGCAAGGAACAATGGCGTTCAGGGAGTATGTTATGCCAGCTCTCTTGCTGCATTTGGGCCGGAAGAGGACTATCCGGAGCGCCCAATAAAAGACGATGTCCCTTTGATTCCCACGTCCCTTTATGGCGTTTACAAAGCTGCAAATGAAGGTACGGCCAAAGTATATTGGCAAGATTGGCAATTGGGCAGTGTGGGGCTTAGGCCCTATGTGGTTTACGGCGTGGCCCGTGATCAGGGTTTGACTTCTGATCTTGCCAAGGCAATTTTGGCAACAGCGGCGAATAAACCATTTCATATCCGTTTTGGCGGTCCTCTGGCATTGCAATATGCCAATGATGTCGCGCAAACTTTTATCCGCTCTGCCCAGATTGAGTATCAGGGCGTGGCGGCCTGTAATCTACGTGGAGATGTTGTCGAGGTATCTGATTTCGTGAGTATTCTTAAAGAACTCTTTCCAAATACCCAGGTAACGTTTGAAGAAAACTCACCCCTGCCTTATCCTGCGGATCTCGATGACTCTGGATTACGTCGTATATTGGGAGATGTTCCGTACACTCCTTTGCGAACGGCCATCGTACAGGATGTGGAACGCTTCAGGACTCTCCTGGAAGCAGGGAAGGTTGATTTGGAACAACTAAATAAATAGCGAAGCACCGTCAAGATGAGACTGTGCCCAAATGCTGCTGCATTGTCTGGGTCTAAATTGAGTAAATTGAAACTGGACGCTTAACGCCGTTCCTAATTGGTTTCATGATGTTTTCTGGATCTGGAGCATAGATCATGGTCCATAACTATCTTGCTAAAACCGGACCACCATTAGTTTACTGACCATGGCCATCAAAGGGCTAAATGCAGTACGAGTTTTTTTCTATTAAAAAGTAGCCGTATTCTGCAATGTTGAATTCCCCGCAAAGCTCCCAACAGAATTTCCGCCCCTTTCCCCGGCTGGCCATCTATGCTGGTTAATAGTAAGTACACAAAATTCGCGGCCCTGTTTTTTATTCAGACCCTGTCCAGGGGGTTGTTGCTTTCAGTTATTCCCATTCAGGCCCTGTCCATATTTGAGGACGCCCAGCGAGTGAGTACGCTGTTTTTTGTTATCAGTATCGGCGGTATTTTAGGGGCGTTAGGGATGCCCAAAATTATTGCCATATTGGGAAATTATCGAGGGTTTCTGTTTGGCTGCTCGATGATGCTGATTTCCCTGGTACTGCTTTCCTTCAACGAACCATTGTATTTCTCCATCGGACTGTTCTGCCATGTTTTTTCCATTGCTGCGGTGGAGGTATCTTTTATGCTCTATATTCTGGCAAGGGTTCCTCGGGCTGAATTGACTCAATTTGAGCCCCTGCGCGCTTTTTCAACGGTATTGGCGTTAAGTGTCGGACCATTCTTCGGTGTTTGGTTAGCGGAAGAGGTTTCCCACGATGCGCCATTTATTCTAAGTGCTGTTTCTGCTCTATTCTCTATTCTTTACTTCAGATACCTAAAACTGCATCAAACCCATATTCGGGAGTCCCATCCACTCAACGAAAACGCGCTTCAATATTTATGGACATTCATGAAACAACCCAGATTGCGTCTGGCCTATGCACTGGTCTGCGCCCGCTCAAGCTGGTGGCTGATGTTTGTGGTTTATACACCTATCTATCTCATTCAAATGGGGGTGGGTGAGTTGGTAGCTGCTGCGGTGGTATCGTTAGGAAGTGCATGGACGCTTTCGGTTCCTTTTTGGGGCTGGGTAGGGCGAAAGTACGGTATGCGAACGTTGCTGGTGTCGGGTTTTAGTGTTGCAAGCATATTAACAATGTGTGTATTTGGTGTGAGCTCACTCCCGATGGTGACCGCAGTGTTACTAATATTCAGTGCATTAGGTACGACCATGCTCGATGGAGCGGGTAATGTTTTGTTTTATCGTGCGGTGAAAGGGAAGGAGCGATCCAGGATGTCGGCAGTTTTTGTGACCTATCGGGATTTCAGTAACCTGACCACTCCCGGATTATTTGCCGCGTTACTTAATTTTTTCACTTTACCCGTGGTTTTTTTCAGTGCTTCTCTCTGGATGGCGGTAGCAGCCTGGTATTGCAGGTACATTCCTGGGCAAATGAAATAAATTTACGGTTATTCGCCTGATTTCGGCCTTAGGAACAGCGACTGACGTCGTAAAAGATCATCCTGAACGAGAAATAATCAACGCCTGCATTGCGAAATTTCGCGATAGTCCGGTTGTTTCCTCTGCTATTGGTGCTGGTTATTACTAGAATTTCCTATCCTGACGTTGATCTTTGTCTGGCTTCCATCTGGTTCGCTCAGACTTATGCTGAGATGTCTGAATTTTTGTATCAAAAAACTATAAATATTTGTGGTTTTTATTTTCGGCATATTAGAAAATCTGCCGAAATAAATCCTGGCTACGGTGATGAAAAAAATACTGGCCCTCTGGGCAACACCTCGCTCCACTTCTACTGCGTTTGAAAAAGTCATGGCGAATCGTGGAGATATGACCTGTTTCCACGAACCCTATAATGAGGCTTTCTATTATGGCGAAGGGCGTCGGGTTGATCGATATTTTCTAGCAGATCCGTCTTTAAAATCTATTCAGGGGCTAACCATTCCATCGGTGCATGAAAAGATGACAAGTTTGGTAAAAACGGATCAGGTCTTTATTAAGGATTTTGCCTATTCCATTATCCATCTGGCGGACAGATGTTTCCTTGATGCTTTTACTCATACTTTCCTTATTCGAGATCCGGAAAAAGTTATCACCTCCATGCATTCCCGCTGGCCTGATGTTGCCTTGGGTGAAATTGGTTTTGAAGATCTTCACACTCTGTTTAATCGCATTGCTGATAGACAAGGAAACGCCCCGTTGGTGATTGATTCGGACGAATTGCTTGATAATGTAGAAGTCGGAATGCGGTTCTATTGTGAGGCAGTAGGAATCCCATTTATCCCCGAAGCCATGCATTGGCAGGAAGCGCTGTCTATCGATAGCAATCCAACCTGGAATACCGATGAACACGGTTTCCACGACAGCCTGAAATCCAGCGCTGGATTCATGAAACAAAAAACCCAATACCCACCTCTTAAGTCAAACCGCGATATGATGAGACTTCACAAGATGTCCATGCCGCACTATGAAGCGCTACTTGAGCAACGGGTAAGGTTTTGAGTCGATTGGACCAGTTCTAAAACTGCCTTTTGATATGGATGAAAGGCAGGTATTGCTCGTTCTTACAAGTTCTTCATTCTGTATTGATTTCATATTTGTCGATTGTTAAAGAGCTTTAAATGACTATCAAGCACATAAAGCCTCCTATTTGGTCGAAGGAAAAATGCAGGAAATGACTGATTTTGAGCTGCTCAGAAAGGTGGCTTCCATATATAGCCAACAGGACGTCGCTGTTCAGACAGGCCATCCGCGAGAAGTGATTAACCGGTGGCTCAAGCAACATCGCAACAAAAATAGAGATTGCTGGTTGACGTACGGTGAGAGGGTTAAGCTGGAAAAGATGCTACCTTGTCCCGATACCAAACCAGCGGATTTTACATTCATCGACCTGTTTGCAGGCATAGGTGGAATTCGAATGGGTTTTGAGGCAGCAGGTGGAAAATGTATTTTCACTAGTGAATATGACAGGTATGCCGTTAAAACCTATGCGGCGAATCATTATTGTGAGCATCCCATACAAGGAGATATTCGGAAAATTACCCAACCTGAAAATATGGCTAAAGAGGATGTGAAAAAATTCATCGATTCCAGAATACCGAATCACGATGTTCTTGTCGCAGGTTTCCCATGTCAGCCATTTTCCATAGCGGGGGTGTCAAAGAAAAACTCCCTTGGTCGTTCCCACGGATTCGAAGATGAAACCCAGGGTACCCTATTTTTTGATGTTGCTCGAATAATAGACGCTAAACAACCGCTGGCCATTATGTTAGAGAATGTTAAAAACCTGAAAAGCCATGATAAAGGTAAAACCTTCAAGGTGATCGTAAATGCTCTGGATGAATTGGGATATGAAATAACAGACCTCGACTATGATGCAAAAAAACCGGACCCGAAAATCATAAATGGCAAGAATTTTGTGCCCCAAAATCGAGAACGTATTGTAATAGTTGCGTTTAGAAAAAACCTTGGTATTAGTCAGACCCTAACGCTGAGGGATGTCCAAAAGTATTTCCCTGACTCGGAACCGAAAGTCGGTGATATCTTACAAAATTCCGATGAGGTTAATGAGAAATATATTCTTACTGAAAATCTTTGGAAATATCTTAGGGAATATGCAAACAGGCATAGGAAGGCTGGAAACGGTTTTGGTTTTGGATTGGTTAATAATGATAGCCGATCGACCCGAACGATATCTGCCCGTTACTATAAGGACGGCTCTGAGATTCTCGTTGATCGAGGAGCTAGAAAAAGGCCCCGCCGGCTGACACCAAGAGAGTGCGCAAGGTTAATGGGTTTTGACAAACCCAATGAAAGTAAATTTAAAATCCCGGTGTCGGATACCCAGGCGTACCGGCAATTCGGCAATAGTGTGGTGGTTCCGGTTTTTTGTGCGGTTGCCGAACTAATGAAACCTTTGATTATAGAAGCAAAGAAAAAGGCGGGTTCCCTAAAGAAACCACGAACCTAATTCAACCAACCAGCACGGGTTGACCTTTTCAAAGCATTTGGCGCTGCGTTTATGGCTTTGCTTCCAGGGCTTCGATTGGGAGAGCTACGAAAAATTGATTCTTATTGTCATGAATGAATCCAACGGTATCCAGAGCCTCTGGTGAGATGAGAATGGAGGCAGGAAGTTACTTCATCGTGTTTGCAATGTAGTAAAACTCATTAACTGCCTAACTATTCCCTCTGGCAGGAGGTATATGCGCAATCTCCCTAGACATTGGTGAGAAGGAGCTATCTCACGAACGTTACGCGGATCGCTGACCGACCAAACGGGCGAGTTCGGCTGTTCGGTTTGCGTAGCCCCATTCGTTGTCGTACCACGCATAAATTTTCAGCTGTGTGTCGTTGACGACCATGGTGGACAGCGCATCTACAATGCTTGAACGAGGGTCGGTTTTGTAGTCTATTGAAACTAGTGGGCGTTCTTCATAGCCCAATATTCCTTTGAGGTAACCATTTGCCGCCTCTTTAAATAGTTCATTAACTTGCTGTGCCGTGGTTGCCCGGCTGACTTCGAAAACGCAATCAGTCAGGGAGGCATTCGTCAAAGGAACACGAACAGCATGGCCGTTTAATTTGCCTTTCAGCTCTGGGAAAATATGGGTAATAGCGGCTGCAGATCCAGTAGTAGTGGGAATTAGGCTCATACTACAGGCTCGGGCACGACGTAGATCCTTGTGCGGCGCATCCAGAATGGTTTGGGTATTTGTGACGCTGTGGATAGTGGTTATCGAGCCATGAGTGATACCAAGCTTTTCGTGAATTATCTGAACGATGGGTGCCAGGCAATTTGTCGTACAGGATGCTGCGGTAACGATAGGATGGGTCTTCGGTTCGAACAGTTGTTCATTAACCCCCATGACCACGTTTAAAACGCCTTCTTCTTTCAGCGGTGCGGTCACCACAACATGTTTGACGCCCTGATCCAGATAGGCCTGAAGCAGAGTCCTGGTTTTCATTCTTCCGCTGGCTTCAATTACTACATCGCAACCTGACCAGTCCGTCTCCCCAATGGCTCTGTTACTGCTGGTGCTGATGCGTTGTTTACCAATGACGATGTCCTTTTCTTCTGCTCTGGCATTTTGCTGCCAGCGTCCATGTACAGAGTCGAAGGTCAGTAAATGCGATAGCGTCGCCGTATCGCCTCCTGGATCATTTACATGAACGAACTCAATGTTGTCCATATTCCAGGCTGCGCGCATGGTAAGTCGCCCTATGCGGCCGAATCCGTTAATACCAAGTTTGATTGTCATCGATAGTCTCCAGGTAATGAATATGGGTGAGATCGTTTACCAATGGATGAGTAGCCGTGTGAATCATCCTATTGTTCCAGGTCTTTGTGTGGTCTTTCTTTTTTTCGAAAAAGGTACAATTCGTGCTTATGAGTTTTATGCCAACATCTTACAGTGACTGGAAGCATCCGGTTTAAATCGATACGACAGAGGAACGGTTGGAAGTCGGAAACAATGTGCTCGATGTATAAGGGAATAATTCCCTTAAGACAGGCTTTTGTTGGCCCCCGGGTTAAAGAGCCTAAGGAAACAATCTGGCTCATAATACCAATTTTCAGATAAATTGGCGTCGTTTATTCCTGGGCAAACAGGGAGTAGGAGTTTTAAAATAGGCGAATGAAAGTTGTTGTCGACAACTCGGAGGTAGTGAGAAGTTGCTCCTCTAAATTCTCAAAAAAACGTTAGCCTAATTTAGTCCGGAGAGATAGTTAAATGGCCAAATTCCCCGAAAGTGCAGATGTCGTTATCATTGGTCTGGGTGGTATTGTGGGAGCATCGGTAGCCCACCATCTGATTGAAAAGGGTTGGGAAAATATAGTGGGAGTTGATAAGTCATCGATTCCCACGGACATCGGATCTACCTCCCATGCATCGGATTTCGTGTACATGACGGCCCATGATAATTTGACTTGCTATACCACTCGTTATAGCGTTGAATTCTATGAAAAAATGGGGCGCTATGAAAAGGTTGGAGGGTTGGAAGTAGCCCGTCACGATGATGACGACCGAATGGAAGAGCTCAAGCGGAAAGTGGGTTCAGGTAAGGCTTTTGGCACCAGGGCCAGAATGGTTACGGCCAGGGAGGCCAAGGAGAAATTTCCTCTGCTGGAAGAAGACATGATCCAGGGCGCGCTTTGGGACCCGGACGCGGGGCTGGTGGCGCCACGTTCCCAAACCGTGGCAGGTGAGCTGGTAGATAATGCTGTGGCGACGGGTAAGTTGTTATCTTTCGCTAATACGCCAGCGACGGGCCTGGACATCGAAGATGGTCGAATTAAGGGCGTTGAAACCAGCCGGGGCTATGTCGCGACTAAACACGTGGTAGTGAGTGCAGGACTTTGGGGGCGCCTAATTGCGCAAATGGCTGGGGAAGACCTACCCATTATTCCAGTGGATCACCCATTATGTTTCTTTGGTCCATTTAATGAATTTGAAGGAACGGGCAAGGATATCGGCTATCCGCTATTGAGAGACCAGGGTAATTCGGCCTATTTGCGGGATACCGGTGACCCAACTACGGCGGAAGGAGGCATGATTGAATGGGGATACTATGAACAAAAGGATCCACGATTAGTCCACCCCAGGGATTTGCTGGAAAAAGGAGAGTCCCATTGGTCTCCCTCTCAGCGTGATCTTGAAATCGAACAAATTATGGAGCCATTGGAGCGGGCGATGGAGCTCACCCCTATTCTCGGGGAATTGGGCTGGGATGATAAACGGTCCTTTAATGGGTTATTACAGGTCACTGCGGATAATGGCCCGTCCGTGGGTGAATCTCCTCAGACCCGGGGACTATGGTATGCAGAAGCTGTTTGGGTTAAAGACGGTCCGGGAGTAGGTAAAGTGCTAGTGGATATGATGACCGGGGATGGTGTCACTGAAGTGGACATTAATGGCCTTGATGTGGCGCGTTATTATCCTATTCAGAAAACACCTGGCTATATCTATCATCGATGTTACGAATCTGCATTCAAAATCTACAACCCCGCTGTGCATACCCGGGAACCTTACACGGAAGGTCGCAGCATTCGCCGCAGTCCATTCTGGCCCCGGGAGAAAGAGCTTGGTGGTTATTTTATGGAGCTGGCTGGTTGGGAGCGAGCCCATGGTTACGCCGCGAACGAGCATCTTCTGGAGAAATACGGCGATCGTATTCCGGTGCGGGAGAATGAATGGGATAACCGCCATTTCTGGCGAGTTTCCAATGCAGAACATCTGGCGATGTCTGAGAATGCCGGAATGATTAACCTATCTCACTTTGCGGTTTATGATGTGTTTGGGCCAGATGCTGAGACGTTGATGGAATATGTTTGCGTGGCAAAGGTGGGCGGCAATACTGCAAACGGTAAAGGGATTTATACACATTTTCTTGATGCGGCTGGCGGAATTCGGGCCGACCTCACGGTGCTTCGCCTGGAGACGGATAAATATCGGGTGATCGATGGTGCCGACGCAGGACACCGTGACTATATCTGGCTGAAACGTATGGCTGAAGATAAGGGCTGGCAGGTCTACATTGAAGACCGTAGTGATCACATGTCTTGTCTGGGGCTATGGGGGCCTAATGCCCGAACGATGTTACAGGCGGTGGCGGACTATCCAGAAGAGCTGGAGGACGATGACTTTCGTTTTGCAACTACCAAAAACATTACACTACGAGGTGTCCCCGTGTTGGCGTTTCGTATTTCCTATGTAGGTGAACAGGGTTGGGAGTTGCATGTGCCATTTAGTTATGGTCTGTCCTTATGGGACATGATTTTCGAGCAGGGGGCGACTCCGGTAGGAGTGGAGACTTACGCAAATAGTCGACGGGCAGAAAAAAGCCTGCGTTTGCAAAACGCAGACCTGCTTACCGAATACAACCTGCTAGAAGCGGGACTTGCCAGACCAAAAGTAAAAGCAGCAGATTTCCACGGTAAGGAAGCTTATTTGGCCCAGCGAGGGAGGGAGCGTCAGTCGGCTTATCTTTGTACTATGACCATGACAGATAACATTGATGAGAAAGGCGTCGCTCGTTATCCCGTAGGGCAATGGCCCATTCTTGATCCAGATACCCGGGAAGTGTTGATCGACGAAATTGGCAGACGATCCTATATTACCAGTATGGCCTATGGTCCGTCGGTGGGGAAAAATATAGCTCTTGGATATTTGCCCTATGAGTATGCCGTGGAAGGGCGAGAGCTAATCATGGAATATTTCGACGAACCTTTTCCAATCAAAGTAGAAGCGGTGGGTTGTATTGGGTTGTATGATCCTGAAAATACGTTACCAAAAACCTGATTAAAAAGACGAAATGTATGCCCGCGGAGCGTGGGTATTCAAATCATCATTCCCAGGTTGGAGCTACCAGTTAGCACAGAGGGGTTAGTATTGAGGACCATTGCAAAGTGTGCAATGGTCCTGTTTTATTTTCAGCGCATAACTGATAACTCATAATTTATAACTACGGCGAATGATTCGCTAACTGAGTTTTCAACCAGCCCCTTAACCAACACCCTCACTCATACTTTACGATGAGATCTGATCATTGGGCAGGGCACTTTTAATGATCGACCCAAATCTTCAAGCCAGACCAGGCAGAGTCATGCACGGGGTCACTCTAATGGTGTTTTCTGTATTCATGATTCTGATTTTTATCATCCGGTGGGACTATCTTTTTTCTCCATTCTCATGGATGGAAAAATAGTCACGGGTATTGTTCTGATCATCATTGCGGGACTATTATCCAACCAAAAGGATAAGTCCCAAACACCATTCCTAAGGGTCCCTATTTAGACCATATTCCACGTATTCCGCCATGATATATCTGATATTGAGTATTGCATCTTCAACATGTGTGTTGATCATTTTTCGGAAAATGAAAGACCATGGTGCTAATATAAGTCACACCATCATGATTAGTTATTTCATTTCTACGTTGTGTGGGTTGGGTTTCTTTTCTTCGGGAGTGTCTGATTTCTCCAGTGTCTGGGCGGAACCCTGGTTTTGGCCCGCGGCCATCGAAGGGATTGGGTTTTATCTTGTGTTTATATCGATTGCCAAAGCAACACAGAAAAACGGCGTTGCAGTTGCCAGTATTGCTGGGAAAATGAGTGTGGTCATTCCCATCGCAATGGGTGTGCTATTGCTTAATGAAAGCATTACCGGGTTCAAGATGTTGGGAGTCTTTGCGGGCATTCTCGCGGTGTTGCTATCGGTGTCGGGTACTTTGGGAGTGAAAGATATGAAATGGCCGCTACTGGTATTTATCGGTAGCGGTGTTATTGATGCGAGCCTAAAGATATTCGAGCAGTGGTTAAGATCACCGGAACAGTTTCCGATGTTGATTACGATTATCTTTGTCTTCGCATTGCTTTCAGCTTTGAGCCATCACATAGTGTCTGGGCAAGGGAAGGTGGAAATGGTAAGTGTTTTGTCCGGTCTGGTTCTGGGAGTAGCTAATTTTGGGACTGTCTATTTTCTTCTTCAGGCTTTAGCGCTGCCGAAATGGGAAAGCTCGGTGATTTACGCGGTAAATAATTTTGGTGTGGTTATCTTTTCGATCCTGGTCGGGATGGTTTTTTTCCGGGAGAAACCAGGCCTGAGAGGATGGTTCGGCTTCGCGTTAGCCATTGCTTCCATCGGGATGATTTTTCGGGGAGCCTTCGTATAGGCTGCGGGGCATAAGATCAGGACATAAAACCTAATATGACGGACTAATAAGCGAAGAGGGTTGTACGGTGGTCTACAAATCTTTAACAGTATACTCGGCAGCACACCAAACGCTGGTTGCCCTTCTTCACATCGCCAGCTACTTATCTCTTACTCGCCCTGAGCCACGGCCTGACTTTGTGCATAGGAGATAGGGGGATAGCGGGAAGGGTTATCCGGGCCGCAGCAGGTTGGAATGCAAGACATCACAAAATCGGTATTGGCGTTGAGAAAAAACGGAATGGAATAACGGGATGTATTTCCTGTGTTGTTGTTGGCAAAATGTTTAACGCTGATGAATCGGTCATTGGTCCACTGGCGTAGCAGTTCGCCGGAGTTCACAATGAAAGCATTTTCCAACAGCGGAGCCTTGATCCACTTCTTTCGACGTTCGCTGAAGATGGTGAGGCCCGGTTGATCCTGCGCCAGCAGAGTGCAAAACGTGGTATCGACATGGGGAGCGATACCGAATTCATCGTCACCAGTTTTACTAATCTGAGGGTAGTGAGTCATACGTAACCGGTACATCGGTAATTCAAATGCTTCGTCGAAAAAATCCGGAGCCATCCCAAGCGCTGTGGCGAAAATAGGTAGAAGCTGTTTGCCCAGTTTTTCCATTGAATTTGCATAGTCACTTACTATTTTTCTAAAACCTGGTAGGCTTTCCTCGTTGGGCCATTGATTGTCGTCCATACTGAGTTTGTGGTCGCCCTTGATTACGAATGCTTCATTCAGATTACCTTTATCCCGGGCGGGCAGTTTGCGGTTTTTTACCGGCAAATAGCCCACGCCGCCCACAGCCCATTCCGGACGATCCATCAAAATTGCCCGTTTAGCTTCAATGGGTAAAGCATGGAATTGTCGAACAGTATCAAACATTTTTTTCATTTTATTCGGCGAAATCTGATGCCCAATAATGGTAAAAAACCCCACCTGCTCGCAAGCAAATTGAAGCTCTGCGGCAACGGCCTGAAGATGTTGTTCGTTTGGTTGGTTCAGATAATCCGTTAGATCGATGATCGGAATATCACCGTCTTCTGCATTTTCTGGATTGGAGGTATCCCAGGTATTTGATTCTGCCCGTAACCGTTTTTCTTTTTCAAATGGATCGAAAGTCGAATCGGGTTGGGGCTTGTCCGGGTTGGGCATAGTGATTATGTGGTGCAGCCATGTTATATGCTGAAATTGTAGCATAACTGCTTTATTCCGATTTTAAGGGAATAGGGCAATATTTGGAGAAAAGCTGCGGATAGAGCTGGTATTTTATTCTAATCCTGGCGATCCTGAACGAAAGACCGTTAGCAAACAATAGTAAAAAATAGTAAACAGTAATAAAACAACCGAAAAAATACGGAAGACGAATGACAATATTGTATAAAGATATGGCCGCGGAAACTCTTGAAGCTGAATATAACGTTAGACAGAGAAGGGGTGGTGGATTCGACGAATTGGCTAAGAGTTGGATTGCGCGCAGTGCCCAGTTGCGTAAAGCCCCCGGCGTTCGAGTAGATATTGCCTATGGAAGTGGTGTTCGAGAGAAGCTTGATTGGTTTCCCGGAGGAGGCAGAAAGGGCCCCTTGCTAGTTTATATTCATGGGGGGTATTGGCAACGGGGAGATAAGTCCATGTATTCCTTTATTGCTGATGGTTTGATGAAACATGGAGCGTCGATAGCGGTGTTGAACTATGATTTGACTCCTTCTGTCAGTATGACGGAAATTTCGTTCCAGATTCGCAAAGCCATCGCCTGGATTTGGCATCATGCCCATGAACTTGATTTTTCCCGGGAACACCTTTTTGTCTCCGGACATTCTGCGGGGGGCATCTTACCGCCATGATGATGTCGACTAATTGGCCTCAATTCGATAATCAGTTATCTCTGGATATGATTCGTGGAGCAATTCCTATTTCCGGATTATATGAGTTAGAGCCACTTATCCATACGTCAATCAATGATGGCCCGAAAATGGATATCAACGAGGCCCATGCGCTTAGTCCCTGTTTTAACTCTCCCACTACTAATGCACCCCAACTTGTAGCGGTAGGGGGAGGTGAAACTGCCGAGTTTCTGCGTCAATCGGATGATTATGCGGCGCAGTATCGCACCGTGGATAGAGCGATGGAGCGACATAATATCGAACAGGACGATCATTTTGATGAACTTGATCGGTTGTCGAATGCTGGTAGTGTGTTTTTCGATAAAGTGATTGGGTTTATTTCGAAATAGCGGTTGGTACAGTTGCTACGCTGTAATTTTATGTTTTGAATCCACCTGTTAATCAACTACTTTGCCTCATTGATTCTGTGAAAGAAGATTCTTTGGTAGGGGTTTGTGAATTTAAACATAGTATGTTTAAATAAAAACGATGAGCGAAATGACGTTTTATGATCTGAAAGAGAAATCCGGGCTGACACATAGCCTGTGTTCTCAGGTCGCTAATGAAATAGGCAGACAGATTGTAACTGGTCGTTACGCGCCGGGTAGTCTGGTAGATGATGAAGGTGCTTTGTCCGAGGGGTTTCAGGTCAGCAGAACTGTCATTCGTGATGCAGTCAAGATTCTGGTTGGAAAAGGCTTGCTAGAGGTGAGACGCGGGATTGGAACCCGGGTAAGGCAAAGGTCTAATTGGGGGTTGCTGGATGACGATGTATTGGCATGGCAACTTTCCGCACCACCTGATTTGACCTCATTGATGCAACTGCTAGAGGTTCGTGAAGTGTTTGAGCCCCAAGCGGCGCGTTGGGCGGCAGATCGCGGATTCTCAGAAGATATCGAACAAATTGGCAATGCCGTTGATTCCATGGACGCGGAGGTCGATAATGCCGAGCAGTTTGTAATGGCGGACGCAAGGTTTCATCGTGCGGTGTTGCATGCTGCTCAAAATGAGTTTCTGTCGGCATTGGAAGGAGTGATCTACTCGACGCTACTTTCGAGTATTCGTCTTACGAATCCGGACCCCAGCGCAAATGCTCAGTCGGTTCCGTTTCATCGTCGGGTATATGAGGCGATTCTGGTAAAGGACAGTAATGAGGCTGAGTCCTCAATGAGATTGTTGTTAGCTGATTCCAGTCATAGGATCAGAAGTATGAAATCCGGCCCATGTGGCCAGATTGGCTGATTTGAAAGTAAAGTAGAAGTAGTTGTAACAAGATATAAGTGTAACTATCTGGTCGTTGATTGTCCCAGGTATCAACCGGGTCGAAGCCAGACTATTTAGACGAACGATAAATTTTAGTCATATGACTAAACCTGTTCAGCTCCGGGTTGAATTGTCCGGAACTGGATTTTATTAAATTACCATCGAGGAGAACAATGTATAAAACTCTAAAGCCTGCAATCAAACTAGCCACGGCTAGTGCAGCTACTGTGGCACTGGCATTCGCGGCGGGATCGGTGAGTGCAGCAGACACTAAACTACGTATCCAAACTCACTTTTCTACGGAAACACTGTCAGGCCAAATGGCCGCTGAATTTATTGATGACATTGCAGCGATGTCCAACGGAGAAATCCAGGTTGAAATGTTCTATTCATCTGCCGTCGTTAAATCAGCGGAGACTTTTGACGCTGCTGCGACATGCGACAGGTATCCTGGATTGTGACATGACGGGTGGCTCATACCAGACCGGTAAAAACCCAGCCTTCCAGTTTGCGGGTGATCTGATGGGGGGATACCAGAACCCTTACCAGCAAATGGCATGGCTAATCCATGGTGACGGTTATACAAAAATTAATGATTTGTATAATGCACATAACATGGAGTTTGTTGGCTGGTGGATTCCTAGTCCTGAATCGCTGTCTTCTACTAAACCAATTCGTAACGTTGAAGACTTCAAAAACTGGAAGTTCCGATCTCCTCCTGGTATGGCGACGCTGGTTTTTAAAAATCTCGGTGCGTCTCCAATCGTAATGGATTTCAACGAGATCTTTACGGCATTGGAATCAGGTATCATCGATGGCGCGGATGCGGCTAACCTGACTAATAACGTTGGTTTGGGTCTGTATGACATTGCGGAGCATACCAATTACCCGGGTTTCCACTCAATGCCTGCTGATTACCTGGCTTGCCGTAAAGACGTATGGGACGCTATGCCGGATCATCACAAAGCCATTATGAAAGTTGCTATGCAAGCACTGGCGCTGCGCAATGCAACAGCAAACGAAGTGAAAAATGCCCAAACGGCCAAAGATCTTCGTGCTAAAGGTGTAAACCTTTATGAGTGGTCTGTAGAAGATTTGGCTGAATACCGCGCTGCGGTACAAAAAGGCTGGACTGAGTTTGCAACTACCCCTGAAGCAAAAGCATTACTTGAAAGCCACATCGCCTTCCTTAAAGGACTGGGCGCAATGAAGTAAACGAAAACAGATCTGTTTTCGCGACGGCGGCAAAATCAACAAACTTACCGCCGTCTTTGTGAAAGACTAGACAAACAGAAAATGAGTGTGTCAAATCACTATATCTAGATGTCTTAAGTTGAATCGTTCTGGAACGTACCTTCCAGAATTGAATTTTAGCCCCATGAGCCCGGCCCGCTCCGGCTGACGGGGAAGTTTTTTTTCAGCGGTCGCAGTATTCTCCCTAGAAAAAGTAATATTCCATTAGAGCGCTAGGGCAACAACTCTCGCTAGAGCAACTCTGAGGAGTCACGACAGGAACAGAACCATGCATGATGAGTCCATTAGAATTCGGGAGTGGTTAATCCCGTTTGCCTTTGTCATCTGCGCCGGATGGGCTATTTGGCATATCCCTGCATATATCATCGATTTCATACCACCAGAAAACCCC
>JAALKB010000043.1:23086-25548 GCA_011088265.1 Gammaproteobacteria bacterium | reverse complement strand
AAACCCAAAACACCCACCCACCCCCCACCCCCCCCCCCCCCCCCCCCCCCCCCCCGGCCCCTAGTGCTGTCAATTGTTGAAGCGTTCTTCAATTTTCGTCCAAAAACGGTGATCACTACGCCCTTGTCCCGGTACATCGCTCCCACGGTGGGAATCATTTTCTCCGCCAGACTCTGGTCTCTCACATATGCTTCCAAATACTTATCTACAGTGTTTTCTACCACGGCAAGAAATCTCTCAAAAATAATAAAGAAATAGCAGGACAGTTTTTCATCGGCCAACCACACACAGATACACATACAGATTCAGACATCATTCCATATCGCAGAATTTCGCAATGCACCAACAACAACCCCAAACGGGTCATTGTTACTCATTGCTCATGACCACGGGTATGACCATGCGAAAAGAACCATCTTTAAGCAATATTCAGGCTAGCTAACTGCATCACCTGGTAGACGAGAAAACTAAAACGCCACGTACTATTTCAAGGTTAAAAAAGGGAGGGATATTAGACCACAATTTGATGAATCAAAATCAGTATATATTTATGATTTTAATAAATTTTACTTATTATTATGCAAAAAACAATAACACATAATAATGTACCCGGATGTGGACACCAAAATCCAGTTCTGTTGGTGCCATCCACTGTGACAGCTTGCTTGTGATACTTTGCCTGTGGCAACTTGCCCATGACGACTTGCTTGTAACAGTTTATTTAGGAACTAGAGTAGTTTTTGTTGCCCAACCATATTCTACTGTCCACCCTTTTCTCACCACGAATTGACAAAAAAACCCTCGCGGCTCCCTTATTCCTAATTTCACGAAAAAGATCCAGTAGTTTGAAGTGTTTTCTAATCCCCGTGATCAGATAATTAACCGCCTGGCAGCTCGAACCCACATTAAGAATCACCGCAAAGCAAAATAGAGAATCCAACGGTAAAAACCGAAAATTGGTGAAAGAGTGGGTCGTTTATCGACCTCCTCACGTGGGATGTAAAAAGGTAAAATCACTTTAATTAAATTTAGTACTCAAATTGAGTTCAATTCGCGTTATTGGCGCAATAATCAATACTCACATTTACTTAACTCCGGAGAGAATTATGGTTGATGCAGTAAAAATCCTGGGAGCACTTCTTGGTGGCGGTGGTATGTCAGCTGGATCAGGTTCAGATATTTTAAAATCGGTTGTTGGGGCAGCAGTATCTGGAGCTCAGGGCGGTGGGCAAAGCGGTGGCGGCCTAGGCGATTTACTTGGCAGTGTGCTGGGTGGCCAAGCTGGATCAACAGGTAACAGCACAAACAATCCTCTGGGAGATATTCTGGGTAATGTCCTGGGTGGAAACCAGAATGCACAGGGCGGTTCAAGCGGTGGTCTGGGCGACCTGATGGGCAGCGTTCTAGGCGGCGGTTCCAATACCGGAGCACCGTCAGCTGGAAACGTTAGTGATTTGCTGGGTGGGCTACTCGGTGGACAAGGAGCCCAGGGGGGAGGTATGGACCTCGGCAAACTGGTCGGCGCGGCATTAAATCAGTTCGGACACAATGAGCAAGCTGTCCAGCAAAATGCCCAGCCTCGACAGTTTGCTGATCACTCCCCTGAAATCAACTATGAAGAAGCGAACCAACAGGCGACGCTAATTCTTCAGGCCATGATCAATGCAGCAAAGGCAGATGGTCGACTCGATGGAGATGAAAAGGAAAGAATAACCGGACAACTAGGACAGGTTGATCAGAGCGAAATTGACTTCATTAACAACGAACTCTCCAAACCCCTGGACACCGATGAATTCGTAAACCGGATTCCCCGGGGCCTGGGCAATCAGGTCTATGCCATGTCACTTACCGCGATAGATTTGGACAGCAATCCGGAAGCCCAGTATCTCCATCAACTAGCCCAGGGTTTGGGGTTGCAGCCGGAAACAGTGAACCAGATTCACCAACAGTTAGGTGCCCCCAGCCTATATTAGTACTGCTCAGTTACGTTTGAACATTTCGGCTAGTAACTGTCGCCCGAATATATCGCGCCGCAAGCACAATAAACTAATTTTCAGCAAACAGGAAATTGCGTATTCAAGACGTTCAAAGGCAAGACGTTCAAATGGTTGAACGAATTTGCAGTAGCTGGAAAGGGAGCCGTGCTAATGAAATATATGCCAGTGATATATAACCCAGTGAAACATAACAGTGACACATACTCGTAACACATAATAACAACGTATGTTCCGATTGGTGTAGCCCCCAGCACCTTCGCTAACACTGACCCGGCGCACCGGGTCAGTTTCCCTCCAAATCTGGCATTCCCGTTGCCTAATGCTATCGCGTTTCGCTCTTTGGGTATAAAAAACGCTGTGCCACCTATAAAAAACACAAACAATTAGTTACAATCGCGAGGCTCCTTCTTGACTGAAACCTGGCTAGCAAATAGACTCCGGGTGCAAAAAAATCAGGAGCTCTTC
>JAALKB010000043.1:0-22986 GCA_011088265.1 Gammaproteobacteria bacterium | reverse complement strand
CTCTTCGGTACTTTCAATGGACCTTGCTTATAGGCTGGTTCAGTCTTCCACTGAAGAATATTAAGGCCCTTGACAAAGCCGCAGACTTTAACCAACGACATTAATCAGAATATTAACGTAACCACAGGAGACATTGAGAGTTGCTGGAGAATTACTTACCGATTCTGTTATTTCTTGCCGTAGGACTAGGTGTGGGCGCCATTGCGATTTCAGCAGGAAAAATCCTCGCTCCCAACAATCCTACCGACGAAAAACTTTCACCTTACGAATGCGGCTTTGAGGCATTCGAAGATTCTCGCATGAAGTTTGATGTTCGCTACTACTTAGTGGCGATACTCTTCATTATTTTTGATCTTGAAATCGCGTTTCTTTTTCCCTGGGCCATCGTTCTAGACGAAATCGGTGTTTTTGGATTTTGGGCAATGATGGTATTTCTCGGAGTTCTGATCGTTGGGTTTATCTACGAGTGGAAAAAAGGCGCGTTAGAATGGGAGTAGAAGCTAGTGGCACTTGAAGGTACGTTACAAGAAGGTTTCGCAACCGCCAAATTAGACGATTTAATTAACTGGGCTCGAACTGGTTCAATGTGGCCGATGACGTTTGGCTTAGCCTGTTGTGCAGTGGAAATGATGCAGGCAGGTGCCGCCCGCTATGACCTTGATCGTTTTGGCATTATCTTCCGACCAAGCCCCAGACAATCTGACGTGATGATTGTCGCGGGCACATTAACCAATAAAATGGCGCCTGCACTGAGGCGGGTTTACGATCAAATGCCGGATCCTAAATGGGTGATTTCAATGGGTTCCTGCGCAAACGGTGGCGGTTATTATCACTATTCCTATTCCGTAGTTAGAGGATGTGACCGAATAGTTCCTGTTGATGTCTACGTACCGGGCTGTCCACCTACTGCAGAGGCACTGATCTATGGCATTCTGCAACTTCAAGAGAAAATCAGAAAGACCAATACGATTGCCCGAGTTGTCTGACAACTGGGCGAAAACGAGAAACACAGCGTTTTACGATCAGCGAATAGATCATTGAATATTAGTTGTTGCCCAAAATTGTCGTAACTATCAAGCGCAAATTAAAGACATTCTTTCTATGACGACTCAGTCAACATTAATCGAAACCCTGCCTGATCTCATTGGCAGCCCATTTATCTCGTGCCACTACGAACTGGGAGAGATCACTTGCGAGGTGAAATCGGAAGACATTGTTGACGTGTGCACGAAACTGCGGGATGCACCCGAGGCTCGCTTTGATGTGTTGATTGACCTTTGCGCGGTGGACTATTCCGACTATGGAAAGGAAGGCGGGGAAACCTGGGAAGGTAGCCGATACGCGGTGGTCTATCATTTGTTATCCATTGAAAATAACAGCCGAATCAGGTTGCGAGCCAATTTGTCTGACGAATCCTCACTCGGTATTCCCTCAATTATTGGCGTATGGGCTGGGGCGGACTGGTTTGAAAGGGAGGCATTTGATCTGTTTGGCATAATCTTTGTTGGACACCCTGACTTGAGACGGTTACTGACGGATTATGGTTTTATTGGTCACCCCTTCCGTAAAGATTTCCCAATTTCAGGAAAAGTAGAAATGCGCTACGACGAAAACCAGGGCAGGGTCATCTACCAACCGGTGACCATTGAACCAAGAACACTGGTTCCCCGAACTATTCGAAAAGATGTCTTTTCCAATACAGGGCCCAATGCAGGGTCCAATAGCTTGAGATCCAATAGTCTCAGGACGGGGAAAACTGGGAATAACGGAGCGCAATAGCCATGTCTGAGATTCGTAACTACACCATGAACTTTGGTCCACAACACCCTGCTGCCCATGGTGTGTTGAGGGTGATCATGGAAATGGATGGTGAAGTCATCGAACGATGTGATCCACACATTGGATTGCTCCATCGAGGCACAGAGAAACTCGCCGAAACCAAACCATATAACCAAAGCATCGGATATATGGACAGGCTGGATTACGTTTCAATGATGTGCAACGAGCACGCCTATGTGATGGTTATCGAAAAGATGCTAGGCGTAACTCCGCCTATACGGGCACAGTACATTCGTGTCATGTTTGACGAGATTACCCGAATACTGAATCATTGTCTTTGGCTTGGAGCCCATGCGTTGGACATTGGTGCAATGACCGTATTTTTGTATTGTTTTAGAGAGCGTGAAGACCTAATGGACTGTTACGAAGCAGTTTCTGGAGCCAGAATGCACGCCACCTACTATCGACCAGGAGGGGTATACCGGGATCTCCCGGACACTATGCCAAAACATGCTGGGACGAAAAGGCATTCGGACGAAGAAACCAGAGACAGAAATGCCGACCGGGAAGGTTCTTTGCTAGATTTTATCGAGGCATTTACCGATCGGTTTCCTGCCTATGTCGATGAATATGAGACGCTGTTAAGCGACAATCGTATATGGAAACAACGAACAGTGGATATCGGAATCGTTTCTCCGGAAAGAGCCAGGGCTTTAGGCTTTAGTGGAGCGATGTTGCGAGGGTCAGGGATCGAATGGGATCTGCGCAAAAAACAACCCTATGAAGTATATGATCAACTGGATTTTGATATTCCAGTGGGCACTAATGGCGACAGTTATGATCGTTACCTTGTTCGAGTAGAAGAAATGAGGCAGTCAAATCGCATTATCAGACAATGCATCAAATGGCTGAGAGAAAACCCGGGACCTGTCATGCTAGACGATTACAAATTGGCACCGCCCCCCCGGGAGAACATGAAAGGTGATATGGAATCCTTGATCCACCACTTCAAATTATTTACCGAAGGTTATTGTGTACCTGCAGGAGAAGCCTATGCTGCCATTGAACATCCCAAGGGTGAATTTGGAATTTATATGGTTTCAGATGGAGCAAACAAACCTTATCGCCTGAAGATACGCGCACCAGGCTTCCCTCATCTGGCAGCACTGAACGAGATGTCAAAGGGACACATGCTTGCTGACATGGTCGCCATTATTGGTACCCAAGATATCGTTTTTGGAGAAATTGATCGCTAATGTTATCCGAAGCCTCCCTCCAGGACATTCAGTACGAATTATCCAAGTACCCTGCTGATCGGCGCCAATCAGCGTTGATGGCTGCATTGCGCATTGCCCAGGATGAACAGGGCTGGTTGAGCGACGAACTGATCGAATACGTCGCCGAAGTAATTGGAGTTCCACCTGTTCGGGCTTACGAGGTTGCAAGCTTTTATTCCATGTACGAATTAAAGCCAGTGGGCCGAAATAAAATCTGCGTCTGTACCAACATTTCCTGCATGCTCAGAGGTAGCGACGAAATCGTAGAACACCTGGGTAAAAGATTGGGCATCGGACTGGGTGAGACCACCGCCGACGGCAAGGTTACCTTAAAAGAAGTTGAGTGCCTCGCAGCCTGCGCAGGCGCACCCATGATGCAAGTGAACCGGGATTACGTTGAAAATCTCACTCCAGAACGCATCGACGAAATTTTGGACTCTTTGTCTTGAGATATCGGCATGACTGATAATATGTTTAATACAGTTCGCAAGGCTTTTAACGTCTGCTTGCCTGACCCATCTATTCAGAAACCATGGACACTAGCAGCGTATCGCGAAAACGGTGGTTATCAGGCGCTGGAAAAGGTATTGCGCGAACAAACACCCCATACCGATATCATTAATACCCTTAAGACCTCCAATTTGAGAGGAAGAGGCGGGGCAGGTTTTCCTCCTGGAATAAAATGGAGCTTTATGCCCAGAGGTGCAGAAGGTCAAAAATACATTGTTTGTAATTCAGACGAAGGCGAGCCTGGAACCTGTAAGGATCGAGATATTTTGCGGCTGAATCCTCATGCGTTGATTGAGGGAATGGCGATCGGTGGTTACGTAATGGGTGCAACCAAAGGCTACAACTACATCCGGGGTGAGTTCTGGGAGCCTTACGAACGAATGGAAGCCGCCATGAAAGAAGCCTATGAGGCAGGTTTGCTTGGCCAAAACCTGTTTGGGTCCGGCTTTGACTTCGATCTCTACACGCATTTAGGTGCTGGCGCATACATCTGTGGCGAAGAAACCGCGTTGCTTGAATCACTCGAAGGCAAGAAGGGACAACCTCGTTTTAAACCACCCTTCCCTGCTGCATTCGGTCTATATGGGAAACCAACCACCATTAATAACACTGAATCATTCGCTTCGGTTCCAGCTATCCTTCGCGCTAATGGCAACTGGATGGACGGACAATGGTTTAGAGATCTTGGCGTAGAAAACGCTGGTGGAGTGAAAGTTTTCTCGGTATCCGGGCATGTGGAAAAACCTGGTAATTACGAAATAAAAATGGGTACTCCGTTCAGTGAGCTATTGGAAATGGCCGGCGGTGTATGGAAAGGAAGAAAACTAAAAGCCGTGATCCCGGGAGGATCATCGGTACCAGTCATGCCCGCAAAAGCGATCATGAAATCAAACATGGATTACGACTCACTCAGAGATAATGGATCAGCAGTAGGTGCCGGTTCCGTCATCATCATGGATGACACTACAGACATGGTCAAAGTACTTGAACGATTATCTTACTTTTACCACGAAGAATCCTGTGGTCAATGCACCCCCTGTCGGGAGGGAACGGGCTGGTTATACCGTATTCTTCGACGAATCAATACCGGCAAGGGAGTAAAAAAGGACCTCGATACATTACTTGATGTCGCGAATCGCATTGAAGGGCGGACAATTTGCGCCCTTGGTGATGCGGCGGCCTGGCCTGTTCAGAGCTTTCTAAAGCATTACAGACACGAATTTGAAGCCAAAATAGCTGAATACAATAGCAATACTGGCGATCATAACCAGAACAACATGACTGTGGACGCTGCGTAAAAATGGCAACGATTGAAGTAGATGGGAGAACGCTAGAAGCAGAAGCAGGAGAAATGCTGATTAGAGCCACCGACAAGGCCGGCATCTATATTCCCCGATTCTGTTATCACGACAAGCTTTCCGTTGCAGCCAATTGCCGCATGTGTCTGGTAGAAGTGGAAAAAGCGCCAAAACCGTTGCCAGCCTGCGCCACACCGATTATGGATGGCATGAAAGTCTATACCAAATCGAAACTCGCCCGTGAAGCCCAAAAGGGTACCATGGAATTCCTTCTTATTAATCATCCCCTTGATTGTCCGGTTTGCGATCAGGGTGGCGAGTGTCCTCTTCAGGATCAGGCTTTGGGATACGGTAAAGATGAATCCCGTTTTATGGAGCGAAAAAGAGTTGTTGCAAGTCATGACATTGGCCCCCTGGTTGCCACGGAAATGACACGATGTATCCACTGCACCCGATGTGTCCGTTTTGGCGAAGAGGTAGCTGGAATAATGGAAATGGGTGCTCCGGGTCGGGGTGAACACACTCAAATTGGGACATTTCTGAACCAATCCGTTGACTCCGAAGTTTCTGGCAATATGATCGATTTATGTCCAGTAGGAGCCCTAACCTCAAAACCATACCGTTTTGCTGCCAGATCCTGGGAATTACAAAACCATCCATCGATCAGTCCCCACGATTGCCTCGGGACCAACATTAATATTCAAACATTGCGTAATGAGGTTGAACGGGTTCTTCCCATTGAAAACCCTGAAATTAATGATTGCTGGCTAGCGGATCGCGACCGTTATAGCTACGAATCGGTCAACAGCGAGCAGCGCCTGACTATCCCGATGATTCGCGATGGTAATCCCGATAATGACGGCGGATGGAGAGAAGTCAATTGGGAAACTGCCCTGAAATATGCAACTTCCGGGTTTGACACCGCAGTAAGCGCTTCGTCAGCAGATAGGATTGGAGGCCTTGCTTGCCCATCGTCTACATTGGAAGAATTTCATCTATTCCAAAAACTCATCAGAGCCATGGGAAGTCATAATGTGGATCATCGGCTCCAGCAAATCGACTTTAGAGATGATTCCATAGCCCCAGTGTTTCCCGCTTCAGAACTCAACATAGCAGACTATAGTCATCTCGAAGCCGGACTGTTGATCGGGGCTAATATTCGAAAAGAACAGCCCCTATTGTCTCTCAGGCTAAGGGAAGCTACGTTAAAAAACGATACAAAAATAAGTGCTATGGGAGTCATTAATTACGAGATGAATTTCGATCTTTCAGAGACCGTCATCTCAGACCCCGGTGCACTGCTCGGAAACCTGGCATCTCTGGCATCTGAGGTTTGCAAATTAACCCAGGGTAGCCTGCCAAATCAGCTGGCATCCCTGATTGGCGCAGACGCCGGGAACGACCCCGCTATTTCTAACATCGCCAATGAACTTTTTTCTCGAGAAAAAACGTTGATCATCCTCGGCGCTACCGCTCAAAGCCACAAGGATGCCAGTATCATCCGTTTCATTGCACAGTGGATTTGCGAGAGCACTGATTCAAAGCTGGCGATTCTCCCTCAGGCCAACGGCGCTGCCGGCTGGATAGCGAATTGCATTCCCGGAAATTTGGGAAAAAATACAGTAGAAATGCTAACCTCGGATTTAAAGGCTTATCTCCTTATGGGTTGCGAGCCTGACCTTGATCACGTCGATGGCCAACAAGCCTTGAATGCTATGACCGCTGCGGACTTTGTGGTTCAAATTAGCGCATTTAAAAGTACTGTAGCGATGGAGTATGCCGATGTGCTCCTGCCAATGACTCCGTTCACCGAAACCACCGGAACGTTCATTAATTGCGAAGGCAAGATCCAGAAATCTGCAGTAGCGGCTCCTCCAAAAGAAGATGCAAGACCTGCATGGAAAATTCTACGGGTTCTCGGAAACTTCATGGAATTACCCGGTTTTGACCAGGTGACACTTGCGGACGTGACCGCTGAAGTAAGTCTTGATCAGCTCACACCTTCCGCCCGGACTACATCGCCGGAAATGGATACATCACTGATCTATCACCACACCAGTGGTCTACAAAGAATATCAGACACCCCAATGTACCGCACAGAAGCAACTCTTCGACATGCTAATGCCTTGCAAAAAACCGCGGATAACCCTTTTCCCGCAGCAGGACTGAATCAGCGCATGCTGGAGAAATATGGCTTGAGTGATAGCAATTCTGCGCTGGTTAAAACCGTGGAGGGAAACAGTGAAATCCATCTCACCATCCGACTCGATAATCGCGTTCCGGATGGCTGTGTCTATATTCCTACTGGACACGTAGAAACTGCTCCGTTAGGTGTACGAACCTCGGTTAGTCTGGAGAAAGCATAATGCCTGATTTTTATCTTTCGCTGACTCAATGGCTACCTGAATCAGTCCAGACTGTGGTCTGGATAATGCTCAAGATTGTATCCATTGTACTGCCATTAATGATTTGCGTGGCTTATTTCACCTTTGCTGAGCGCAAAATTATCGGCTACATGCAGACAAGAGTTGGCCCAAACAGGGTGGGACCCAGGGGATGGCTTCAGCCAATTGCCGATGCATTAAAGTTGATGATGAAGGAAATCATCATTCCCGAGAAATCCAACAAATTTCTATTTTTAATCGCACCCATTCTTTCCTTAATGCCAGCACTGGCTGCCTGGGCAGTAATGCCTTTCAGCGACACCCTGGTATTAGCCAATATTGACGCCAGCTTGCTCTATGTCCTCGCCCTTACTTCAATGGGAGTGTACGGTGTCATTGTTGCTGGATGGGCATCCAATTCAAAATATGCCTTTTTAGGTGCCATGCGCTCTGCGGCTCAAATCGTCGCTTATGAAATTGCCATGGGTTTCGCCCTCGTGGGCGTATTGATGGTTGCTGGCAGCCTGAATCTCGTCACCATCGTGCAACATCAATCCGGGGGATTCTGGCAATGGTATTTCTTACCGCTATTGCCGCTATTTCTGGTCTATTTTATTTCCGGAGTTGCAGAAACAAACCGGGCGCCTTTCGATGTTGCAGAGGGCGAATCAGAAATCGTAGCGGGCTTCCATGTTGAGTACTCGGGAATGGCATTTGCGGTATTTTTTCTGGCTGAATACGCCAATATGATTCTTATCGCGGCACTCACAGTACTACTGTTTCTCGGAGGATGGCTTCCTCCCGTGAACGTGGCACCATTCACCTGGATTCCTCCTATTATGTGGTTTGGATTGAAGACATCGGCGGTTGCTTTTTTCTTTTTGTGGTTTAGGGCCACATTCCCCCGCTACCGATATGATCAGATTATGCGATTGGGATGGAAAGTACTAATCCCGGTTACCCTTGTGTGGATAGCCGTGATCGGTTTAGGCAAATTTTATACCCCAATCGGTTTCATCTTTAGCTAGTACTTCTTTAGCTAATACTTGCTGAAGCCTATTGGAAAATGGTCAACCCGATCCAGGACAAAACTTAATTTTACGAAATGAGATAGCAATATGGGTATTGATATCAAACAGCTATACAAGACATTCTCGCTAAAAGAATTGCGGAAGGGTCTTGGCGTAACCGGGAGACAATTGTTTCGTAAAAAGACGACCATTATGTACCCGGAGGAAAAAACGCCAAAGTCTCCGCGATTCCGGGGGCTACATGCCCTTCGCCGCTATCCGAATGGAGAAGAGCGCTGTATTGCCTGTAAATTATGTGAAGCAGTATGTCCAGCTCTGGCGATTACCATTGATTCTGAGGAGCGGGATGATGGCACTCGACGCACAACTCGTTACGACATTGATTTGTTCAAGTGCATTTATTGCGGGTTTTGTGAAGAAGCCTGTCCGGTAGACTCCATTGTATTAACTGATATTCATGAGTTTCACATGGAGTCTAATGATGAACGATTGATTGAAAAGCAGGATCTACTCAAGATCGGCGACCAATTTGAAGCTGAAATTTCTGCAGCCCGTAAACAGGATGCCCCATACCGATGACATTCCTCGAAATCGCTTTTTACTTTTTTAGTGCGGTACTGACTATAGCTGCAACCATGGTTGTAACCATGCGAAATCCGGTTAAGTCAGCACTATTTCTGGTTTTAGCTTTCTTCAGCGCTGCCTGCGTCTGGATCACATTAGAAGCCGAGTTTCTAGCCATTGTCCTCGTCCTGGTTTACGTAGGGGCGGTGATGGTATTGTTTCTTTTTGTGGTAATGATGCTGGATATTGATCTCGCCGAAATGCGAGCAGGTTTTACCCGTTATCTTCCCATTGGCGGAATTATTGCGGCTCTACTTGTCGCGGAGATTGCATTGGTTATGCATCAATCTTTTCTGCCAGCGGATTTCACCAATCCGGTTCCCCATGGCGCAAATTACAGCAATACCCGGGAATTGGGGCTACAGATATACACACATTACGTATACCCTTTCGAAATCGCTGCTTTCATCCTACTGGTCGCTATTGTCGCAGCTATCTCCCTAACCATGCGCAGACGACCCGGTAGTAAATATATTAACCCTGGCGAGCAAATAAAAGTGAGACGCGAAGACAGACTTCGTATCGTAAAGATGGCATCAGAAAAGCCGCAGGACTTTTCCTCCACGACCGAATCACCTTCTTCAAATGGGGAAACATCATGATTCCACTGTCTCACTACCTTATCCTTGGCGCGCTACTGTTCGCCATTGGCGTAGTTGGTATATTCCTGAATCGTAAAAACCTCGTCATCCTGTTGATGTCCATCGAGCTGCTTCTGCTTGCCGTTAACATCAATTTTGTCGCTTTTTCACATTACCTTGGAGATGTTGCCGGTCAAATTTTTGTATTTTTCATACTCACTGTGGCCGCGGCGGAGGCAGCTATTGGCTTAGCCATTTTGATCGTGTTATTTCGCAGTCGCAAGACCATTAACGTAGAAGAACTTGATTCACTAAAAGGATGAAGAATATTTACATCGCTATTCCTCTGGTTTGCTTATTCGCATCCATTGTAGCAGGCCTTTTCGGTAAAGTTATTGGACGCAAAGGCGCTCATACCATAACCATTGCCGGAGTCGCCATTGCGTTCCTGCTTTCGCTGATTGTCTACTCCGATGTCAGAGACGGAAATACGTTCAACGGATCGCTCTATACCTGGGCAATCACTGGCACTGTTCCGCTTCAAATTGGCTTTCTGATAGACCAACTAAGCGCAACCATGATGATCATCGTCACTTTTGTATCACTCATGGTCCACATTTACACCATTGGATATATGGCATCGGACCCGGGGTATCAACGATTCTTTTGCTATATATCCCTGTTTACCTTCGCTATGTTAATGCTCGTTATGTCGAATAACTTCCTGCAGTTATTCTTCGGATGGGAAGCAGTCGGCCTGGTTTCCTATCTATTAATTGGCTTTTGGTATGACCGGGAAACTGCCATTTTTGCCAATATGAAAGCATTTTTGGTCAACCGGGTGAGCGACTTTGGCTTTTTGCTTGGCATCGCCGCAGTCTTATATCTCTTTGGTTCATTGGATTATGCAGCGGTATTTGCTAGCGCCGAGGGAATTCAGCACGCTACAGTGATGTCTCCTTTTGGAGAATGGAACTGGTTAACGGTCACATGCATTCTGCTCTTTATTGGAGCCATGGGAAAATCAGCACAGGTCCCATTACACGTCTGGTTACCTGATTCCATGGAAGGTCCAACTCCTATTTCCGCACTCATTCACGCGGCTACCATGGTCACCGCCGGGATCTTCATGGTCGCGAGAATGTCTCCTCTTTTTGAACTCTCGGAAACGGCCCTGTCCACGGTTTTAGTCATTGGATCGACCACCGCTATTTTCATGGCATTAGTCGGGCTTGTACAAAATGATATTAAGCGGGTTGTGGCTTATTCAACCCTGTCTCAACTAGGCTACATGACCGTTGCCCTTGGGGTCTCAGCCTATGAAGTTGCTATTTTTCACCTGGGTACTCACGCTTTTTTCAAGGCATTATTATTCCTTGGCGCAGGCTCTGTCATTATCGCCATGCATCACGAGCAGGACATGCGAAAAATGGGAGGCTTAAGAACCATTATGCCTATCACCTATCTAACCGCCATCATCGGTTCACTGGCATTAGCAGGCATCCCCCCTTTTGCGGGTTTCTTCTCAAAGGATGCCATCATAGAAGCCGTTCACCACAGTGATATTTGGGGCGCCAAATATGCTTATATCTCCGTTCTTCTTGGAGTGTTTGTTACTGCCTTTTACTCTTTTCGACTATTGTTCATGACTTTTCATGGCAGTAATCGTTCGGATGAACACACCCGCAAGCACTTACACGAATCACCAAACGTGGTTACCTTCCCTCTGCTAGCGCTGGCAGTCCCCTCAATTTTGGCTGGTTTCATGTTTTTTGAGCCGGTGCTTAATGGTAACTTCTTCGGCGACTCAATTTTTATTCTGCCTGCCCATGACGTAGTGAACCAACTTGCCGCGGAATATGAAGGAACCAGTGGTATCGGCATGATATTTTCTGCCATTGGTCATGGAGTTCAAACACCTCCTTTCTGGTTAGCGTTAGCTGGTGTTATCTTCGCCTGGTACTGCTACTGCAAGAATCTGGCTCTACCTGGAAAAATTAAAAATGCGTTTCGTCCGATATACATCATTATTGATAAAAAATATGGATTCGATGAGTTATACCAATCACTATTTTCCCAAGGCTCATTACTGGTAGGTCGGTTTCTTCACAAATACGCCGACGCGGGACTGATCGACGGCGCTCTTGTGAACGGCACAGCTAGCTCGGTCAATCGCATCTCCGGTGTCCTTAGAAAAGTTCAAACCGGTTTCACCTATCACTATGCATTTGCCATGATTATCGGGCTATTTGCGCTCATTACTTTCTTTGTTTGGTTCTGATGAATCCACTAGATCTAGAGAACGGCCTCTTAAGCCTGCTTATTTGGCTACCGGTAATTGCCGGCATTTTAATTTTGGCGGTCGGAAGCGACCAAAAAGCCACAATGGTCCGTGGTTTGTCCCTAGGGTTTTCCATTCTTGTATTTCTACTCAGCATTCCCCTTTATACCCTCTTTGATTCATCAACAGCGGCGATGCAATTCGTCGAAAAAGCAAGTTGGATTAAAGCATTTAACATCAACTATCACCTTGGCGTGGATGGAATTTCCATGCCTCTTATATTGTTAACCACACTCATCACCGTCATCGTTATCATCTCGGGATGGCAGGTTATTACCCAACGGGTTGCCCAGTACATGGCGGCATTTCTCATCATGGAAGGCATCATGATAGGAGTATTCGCATCCCTGGATGCCATTCTCTTTTATGTTTTCTGGGAGTCCATGCTGATACCAATGTTCATTATTATTGGCATCTGGGGTGGACCAAATCGCATATATGCCACGATCAAATTCTTCCTATACACACTTCTGGGTTCATTATTGATGCTGGTCGCCCTCTTGTATCTGTACAATGTCAGTGGCAATAGTTTCAGTATCCTGGATTTTCATCAGATAAAACTTGGCATGAATGTCCAAATCATGCTGTTTCTTGCCTTTTTTGCTGCCTTTGCTGTCAAAGTCCCGATGTTCCCGGTTCACACCTGGCTACCTGATGCTCACGTTGAAGCGCCTACTGGTGGTTCCGTGATCCTGGCAGCAATCATGTTGAAAATGGGAGGCTACGGCTTTATTCGATTTAACATGCCAATCACCCCGGACGCGAGCCATGAACTTGCCTGGTTAATGATTACCCTATCATTAATCGCTGTGGTCTACATTGCCTTAATCGCTCTTGTTCAGCAGGATATGAAGAAACTAATTGCATATTCTTCCATCTCTCACATGGGTTTCGTCACACTGGGATTGTTTATCTTCAACCCCCAGGGAGTCGAAGGCGCCATGATGCAAATGATCTCCCACGGTTTTATCTCCGGTGCACTTTTTCTTTGCGTCGGTGTACTGTACGATCGTTTGCACTCCCGAATGATTCAAACCTATGGCGGTATCGCTAGCACAATGCCGGTATTCGCCGGATTCATGGTGCTATTCGCCATGGCAAACTCTGGATTACCTGGTACTTCCGGGTTTGTCGGAGAATTTCTCGTTATCCTGGGTGCGTTCCAGGCCAATCCATGGTTCGCCATTATTGCCTCCCTAACACTCATTTTTGGCGCGGCCTACACCCTATGGATGATAAAGAGAGTGATATACGGCAAAGTAGTCAATAGGGATGTTCTTTCACTCTCAGACGTGAACCCCCGGGAAATCATTATGTTGTCGATTCTTGCGGCAATGGTGCTCATTGTTGGAATCTGGCCAAATCCTATTCTCGAAGTGATGCATACATCCATAGAGAACCTGTTACAACATATCGCTATTTCAAAATTGCCGTAAGCCTTAACGAGTCCAGACATGCCAGACATGAATTTAGTCAGCCTGAAAACTGCGGTTGCATTGCCCGAGATCTTTATAGCGGCCATGGCGTCGTTGATACTGATTGTCGGTCTTTTTCTTAGGGAAGACAGTAGAGATAGAACCTGTTACTGGCTGAGTCTCCTGACCCTTGTTGCAACAGCCGCATTAACTTTCGACGGTATCGTCGGTAGTCCCATCAGCGCATTTAATGGTCTTTTTATCAGTGATCCCATGTCCGCGCTCCTGAAAATAGCTGTCTGTCTAATCTCAGCAACGGTTTTTGTTTACAGTCGCCAATACAATCTGGATCGTGATATTTTTAAAAGTGAATATTACGTTCTGGGCTTATTTAGTGTTGCCGGAATGATGGTAATGATTTCAGCTGACCACCTTCTTACCCTATATCTCGGCCTGGAACTTATGTCTTTATGTTTGTACGCCATGATCGCTTTCTATCGGGACGATAAATTAGCAGTAGAATCAGCTATGAAGTACTTCGTACTCGGCGCATTGGCTTCAAGCATATTGCTATACGGAATGTCACTGATTTACGGTCTAACTGGCTCGCTGGAGTTAGGGGCCATCAGCAACACTCTGAGCGCTATAGATCAGAGTAATTTGGCATTAGCGCTGGCGGTGGTTTTCGTGGTTGTTTCTCTGGCCTTTAAGCTAGGCGTGGTTCCATTTCACATGTGGGTACCTGATGTCTATCAGGGTGCACCAACCTCAACCACAGCATTCATGGGTTCGGTGCCCAAAATCGCCGCATTCGCTATCATCGTGCGACTACTGGTTGGTGGGTTGGGAGAGCTCCATGAAATGTGGCAGCAGATGCTAATTATTCTGGCTATCCTTTCCGTGGCCGTTGGTAATATCATCGCCATCGCCCAGGACAATCTAAAAAGGATGCTGGCCTATTCGACTATTTCTCATATGGGGTTTTTCCTCTTCGGAATTCTTAGTGGAACGGACGCGGGATACAGTGCCTCCCTGTTTTACGTGATTATCTATGCAACCATGAGTGCCGCCGCCTTTGGCCTGATTCTGTGTTTATCCAGCAAAAATAATGAATATGACAAACTGAGCGATCTTGCTGGGCTTAGTAGGCGTAACCCGGGGTTAGCCCTTCTATTGCTTATATTGATGCTTTCCATGGCCGGTATTCCTCCTACTGCAGGATTTTTTGCCAAACTCTCCGTGATCCAATCGCTGATAAATGCAGGACTAATCTGGGTCGCTGTCACCGCCGTTATATTAGCGGTTATCGGTGCATACTATTATTTAAGGGTTATTAAGCTCGCCTATTTTGACAGTCCTGTGAACGAGACTCCTGTTTCCGCCAGATCTGACAGCAAGGCGGTTCTAACGGTGAATATTCTTCTGATCGTCGCGATTCTCCCGTGGATAGGCACTTTGATCAGCATTTGTAATGATGTTATTGCTGGATTTGGAGTTTGAATTATTCCTCGCTCTCCAAGTCCAAGAGGCTAATTCAGGAAGTTAACCGACTTTATACCGCATTATGAAAGGAAAAATCAGTCTTGGTATCCTGTTTGGCGGACGATCATGCGAACACGAAGTGTCGGTCACTTCCGCCAGATCCATACTCCAGGCAATAGACAGGGACAAGTACGATGTCACACTGATAGGCATTAACAAATCGGGTCACTGGCTACTCACCGATGAATTTGATGCTATCGTAGAAGATGGATCTGTAAAGAACACAGTCCAGCCATCTTCCGGGTTTTTAGGCAAGAACAACCAAAGTAACGATTTACCTTATGCTGTTTCTTTGGGTTTGCATGACCAGGGAAATCTGGCAAAGGTTTCGGATTCCACTGAGCCCTTATCCACAACCGGTCAATCCTCCCAACAACCTCCCCCCCTGGACGTTATTTTTCCCGTATTGCATGGAACTTTTGGAGAAGACGGGACACTTCAAGGTGTAATGGAAATAGCAGGAATTCCTTATGTTGGCTGTGGAGTGCTAGGCTCTTCCCTGTCCATGGACAAATCCGTTGTGAAGAAAGTTTTCGAAGCAGAAGGCATTCCACAGGCACCCTATCAGGTTGTGATTGGCTACGATTGGCAATGCCAGTCTGAACCCATCATGCACGACATCGAAGCAACTCTTGGCTATCCACTTTTTGTCAAACCGGCGAATATGGGGTCGAGCGTAGGAATCAATAAAGCTCATAATTCCCGACAGCTACGCAGCGCCATCGATCATGCACTCGAATTCGATACCAAAGCAGTAATCGAAAAATCCATGGAAAACTGCCGGGAAATCGAATGTTCAGTTCTCGGGAACCATAACCCTGAGTCTTCTGTGTTGGGAGAAATCATCCCTGGAGATGAGTTTTATAGCTATGAAACCAAATACCTGGACGAAAAGTCCCAGCTTGTTATCCCGGCAGAACTCAGTCCTGAAACGAGCAATTTAGTTAGGGAATTGTCGATCAGAGCATTTAAGGCAGTAGACGGAGCAGGACTATCCAGAGTTGACTTCTTTGTGGAGAAGGAAAACGAGGCAGTCTATCTAAACGAAATAAACACCATGCCCGGCTTTACTCCCATCAGCATGTATCCTCAGCTTTGGGCCGCATCTGGTTTGAATTATTCCGATTTAATCGACCGGCTCATCCAGTTGGCGCTTGAAAGGCATCAGTCCCGAAATTCCTTGCGCCGCACGTTTTGAATATCGCTTTTCCTTATAGCTGAACAGGTTTCCTCAACTAATAACCAGTTGATTGATATTACGCTTGCTTCCTGAATATCATAAAAGCGGCGATAAATGGTTTTAGACGATATCACAGAGATTCACAACTTCGTTTTACAGTAACCTATCAAGGGCGTCTGTTTTAACGACCTCCCCCATTATCCTTTTAGGGAATTTCTATAGAAGATGCAGTTGAGTAGATCATCTTAAGCAAAAATTGATGCAGAAAAATGAGTAGCGATAGCTGCAAGCCTTTTTGCTCTGGCTAATCTCTTTGGCTAATCACCTTGGTGAATCTCCTGGATGCATCTTTCTGGTAAACCCTTCGAGCAAACACAGGCAGAAGGCTACTTTTTTACAATACTCAGCACCTTGCCAGTGTATTCGGGCATTGGCGTATATTGAATAGTTTCGTAGGGATGCAGGGTTTGATCAATTCCCTCGAAGTTAATCTGCAATTCCATATATTGTCCCCCAACATGGTTGTTGTTCGAGGTATCCAATTCAATGGATCGAATATGAGCATGGGCCTCCTTTAGCCTTACAGCGGGTTCAAACAGGATACTTCCCTGATCAACGATCTTTTTAAACATGGTTCCCTGCCCCACAACAACGAACCGATAGGATAGGCGGGCCAACAGGTATTCCTGGTTTTTTTCTGCCCTATATTGAATTCCTGATCCCTGACATGCACTACAGGTTTCTATCTCCTCTTGCAGGGATAGCCCAACCACCTTGTACAGATCATGATGACTCACTTTAGAGCAACAAAGGCGGCACTCTTCGGCCACAACAACATATGGTGGGAGATTCTGTTGATTCATTTCCATATTACCAGGCTGTGATAGTGGATTTGACACACACAAGAGTGAATTCCAAATAAAATAATTTACTCCACAAGAGTACGAATTATGTGGAAAAACCTATTTTTACAATACTCAACTAAAAATGCCCGTTAGAAGCACATCATCGGCCCTGAGTGTCAAGTTTGTATTTTCCCCAAAAAATCCGATATTTTTACTCATCCGTGGAACTGCTACCTTTAGCAAACTGCTGATGCCATCCAGGGCATTACGCCCCAAGCTTCACCAGAGCCATTTGGTTCCATTTTAGTTATACAACCTAAACTTATACAACCCAAACAATGAGAAGACAGCTATGTTAAATAAAACCCAACTCAAATTCTACAAAAAAAATGGTTTCGTTATTGTTCCTAACGTTATTTCTTCCGAAAAGCTGGATTCGCTTCAACAAAAAGTCGATGAATGGACAAGTGAAAGTAGAAATTACGATCGAAACTATGGGAAGCTGATTGACGGAAGAGCCCGATTTGATCTTGAAAAAGGCCACAGTCGAACAAAACCAAAGCTACGTCGGATCAACAATCCCATTGAAATTTCCAATCGATTCAGAGACGTGGTCCTCCACGGAACGATTCCATCAATGCTTACACCTATTTTGGGCCAGGACATTAAGTTCGATCACTGCAAAATAAATGCAAAATATCCAGGAATGAGCACGAAAATTGATTACCATCAGGATCATGCTTTCGAACCCCAGACCAATGACTCCGTATTAGTCACACTTCTGATGCTGGATGATGCCACCATTGAAAATGGTTGTTTACAAATTGTTTCTGGATCTCACCACAAACCACACAGCCACTATCAAAACAATGAATTCACCGGAAAAGTGAGCGACGCTGTCATGCAGGAATTAAAACCCCAACTGACACCTATCGTGGCCAAAGCAGGCAGTCTTTGTATCATGAATACCTGGTCCATCCATGGCTCTGGGCCAAACATGTCTCATGCTCCCAGAAGAATACTGATTACCGAATATAAAGCTGCCGACGCGTTTCCTCTTGTGAAGCACAAATTACCATCACTTTTTATGGATAGCATCATACTCGGCGAGGCGTCCAGCAAACCAGGGTACCGGAAGGGAACGGTAGAACTACCGCCCTACTACAAAGACACATCGTTTATCGAAGTACAAACAACAAGAAAGGCTTCATAACACAAATACAAAAATGATACGGCATTCAGGCAGTGGGGAATTTTATATATTTCATACCACTTTTAACCACAAACTCATTCGGGAAAACCATTCAAAATTCCCACATGCCGAATGTTACGAACTGCTCCCATGCTGCTACTTCGTACAAGAAATTAGAAAGAGATTAAGGCCGATGCCTCACTGACAAGTCTAATATTGAGATCTTACCCCTACTTGGACTCCCCGGTAATCTTTGTGTTCCAAGGTTATGCATTTCATGTTTAACCCAGAATTAAGCCATTGTAGAAAACGATAAATCTTTACTCGAAAGCAGGTGGTAGGCAACTACTCTCTGGAGAAAATATACCCAGGGAAACGTATGACCCGTTAATCTTTCAGCCATCGGAAACAGTATTGTCTATACGCGCCAATGCCGAGCCGCACAGACAGATCAGCGCAATGCCAATTATGAGACTTAGACTTAACATGTCATCAAATAGTATCAATCCGGCAATACTGGCGAACACGATTTCAAGATAGGCAAACGGGGCCACCACTGATGCAGGAGATTTTGTCAATGAGGAAAATAGAAAGTAATGCCCAATTGCTGCAGAAAACCCCATAGCAGCGGCCAGTAATATATGAGTTAAGTGTATCCCAGGAAAGGTAAAACCCGGAACCAAAGGAATAAGCAATATACCGATGCATCCGGTATAAATAGAAGAACTAACCGGATGGCTATCGCTTGATACAGCCTTGGTCAAAACGGTATAACCAGCCATTAGAAGTCCCGAAAATAGCGCATAGTACAACCCTACATTAAAGACTTCTCCTTTGGGTTGTAATACGATAACAATGCCAACGAAGCCCAATAAAATCGCAAACCATTGTTTTCCATTTATTTTTTCCTTGAGGAAATAAATGGAAAAAACAATGGACAAAATTGGAAAAATGTACAGTAACGCTAAAGATTCAGCCAAAGGCATTTGAGCGATGGCGTAAAAAAATGACATCGTTGATAGAATCAGTAATAGTCCTCTTGCAAACTGCAGCTTGTGGCTGCCAACAACTAACCGCTCTTCGGGCTTTCTTAAGCGAATCACCGCCGCAAAACTAACAAATCCTATTGTGTGAAAAACATACCGATACCAGACGATCACAAGTACATCTATCTCCTTGCTCATAAACTTTGCGATAGAATCACAAATGACCATGAACAAACAGAATCCGATCATCAGACCGATTCCCGCATCGTTGTTTTTACTCAACGTTATTTTTACTCAACGACTATCGCCTGAATCATGCTACTCTTAATCTCCCGTATACCCGTGTATATTGGGTGTATATAAAAATAAAAAAAACACTCCAAACCTTGAAAAATAGAATCCCAAAAACCAAACCTCAACTGTATTTGGTTCATGGAAATCAGGAAGCAAAGCAGGAATCCAGCTTCATTTCTTCAGCGACCACTGCGAATATCATACATGTAGATAAAGCAGGCTTCTTACAGTATGCGAATGATGAAGCGATAAAACAGCTTGGCATCTCCAAAAATAGCCGACTTAACGAAATATCTTTATTCGACATCGATAGCGCACTAACCCCTGATTCGTGGAAAGATTTTCTGGAAGTCATGAACCAGCATACAGCGATTAGCTACGATTGCCAATACCGCTCGGTTTCTGGTGACTTCCTGCCCGTGCACTGCATTGCAGAACATCAGATTGGTGCAACGATTGTCACCGTTTATTTCACCAACATCGAAAAAGTAGTGTCAGAAGTAGAAGAATTAAGGCACAAGGTCCAGATTTATGAATCTTTTTTTAACACACCTTTTCTGGATATCAATATCAAGGATAAGGATGGCTATTACATTGCGACCAGCGAAAAATTTGAAAAAACTTCGGATTCAAAAAAGGCCACACCATTGGCAAGAAGCCCCATGAGATCTATCCCCCTGAATTCGCTGATCACGTTACTAACCACGATAATACTGTCATCACCAATCGAGCCCTTGAAACCCAAATAGACATTGTTCCAGGCTCAGAAACCAATCAAACCCTGCTCGTTCAGAAGTTTCCCACGTTCCATGCTGGAACAGTCTCAGGAATTGGCGTCATCGCCATTGACGTCTCAACATTGAGCAACAGCGAACGACGCCATGCTGAAACCAGTGATAGACTGGCTGACTATATAGAGCTCACCAATGATTGTTTCTTTGAAATTGATCATTTGTGGAGAATAAAGAAAATCACGGGGAACTATCGACGTTTCTTCCCTGGGCTGGAATTCTCCCCCGGCAACTCATTTTCATGGCTGCTCATTAATCATACTCGGGAGAAAGAAGGTTTGAAGTTCTATTTCTCCTCGTTGAAGACCTCCATGCCGAACGAGATGCCAATTGCGATTGTTCTACCTGATCAATCTGAGACTCAGGCCAGAATCAGCATAAAAGTCATATTGGATAATAATCAGGAAATCAAGGCTTATAGGGGCATGATTAGCAATTAATGTCGGAATTGCGATGTTGGATAGATATCTGACCGGGTAAAATTACATCCAATATTTAGTACTCCATGTTACTCAAAATAGACCATTTGTATTACCATCTTAATCGCTATCGAACTTTTCCCCACATTACGGGACTAATATTTATACACCTAGTTCGTTAGACCGGGATTACCTGATAACCCATTTACAGGATACCTTCCAATATGAAATATTTGATTATTGATAGAGACGCAAAAGACCGTCGAAAGCTCAAAAAAATACTGCTCAAGATGAATCCACGAGGAGTTATTCTCGAATCGACAAGTGGTAGCGACGCAATACGATTATTTAGATTTCATCAACCTGAAGTTATTTTGACTGAGACTGACCTTGGTGATATGTCTGGATTTGAGGTTTCTCTTCATTGCTCATCCGCCCCCTACTTCTCTTCCACGATTCTAACAACATCCAACGGTAAGCAAGCGCTCGAAGCATTCGATTCGGACGCCATCGATTACCTGGTAAAACCTATCCAGCCAGAACGACTCGAACGGGCCCTGCAAAAAGCGACCTGGTTTAGCAAAAACCGATTTACCGAGTCAGGCATGGCAGAAAATAGATCTCATATTGCTGTCAGCATGAAAGGAAAGGTAAAGCTCGTTCCTCTTCAGGAGATCTGCTACTTTAAAGCCGAGAATAAATATATCGTGGTCAAGACCGCAACGGAAACCTACTACATGAACGAAACCCTCAATAATATTGAAAGGGATCTTGGTGATGAATTTATCCGTGCCCATAGAAATGCACTCATTTCTGTTCGACACATCGATGGGCTGGAGAAAACTGAAGATGAGTTGTGGTATGTGCTGTTCAAGAATATCGATGATCGCCTACAAATTAACCGACGACAAAAACCCAGTATCCGACGCTGTCTAAGAAAATGCTCCTAACCACTAGTCAGGAACACCCGATATAAAGACCTATTCATGCGATCCATATGCCCAAAAGCATGTGGATCGTATGAATTTCCTTACCAACCTGGTTTCAGCCCCTATCCATCAGCCTCCTTCCTACCTAATTTGCTGAAAAACCTCTGAACAAATCAGTTCAAAGACATTCCTCGATCCCTCTTTATCATTAGCTAAACTAGGACATCCACAATTTGACAGTGCCCTTTTTAACCCGAGTTTTATGAAATTTTATGGGTGTCCCAGTTCTTCCCTTTAATCCGAGTTTTATGGGTGTCCCAATTTTTTCCAGGGTTTCCCAAAAAGACCATGCTAGTCTAGAGCATCGACTTGAAGCAATTGCTCGGTTTTTGCATCCCATTTGCCCGATGCACTATCAGAAGGACCTGATAAGGAGATCACGGCAATGGACGCAACGCTCATCAGGGTCTCACCGGCACTGGGCACCATGTCAGTATCATAATCTCGAAACACAAGCTCCAGACCTGGATTGTGCCCGACAATCATTATTCGATCTCGATCCCTCAAATACACATCGATAATTTTATGAATCGTAGCCGGATCTGCCAAATACATACTTCTCGTCAAGGACAGTAAATCGCTACTCCACCCTGCCACCTCGCAAACCCGTTCAATGGTTTCGCGAGCCCGTCTTGCGGATGAGCTGATAATAAGCTGCGGCTCCTCGATCTGACTCGCCATCCACCGACCGACCCTTCGGGCCTCGGACAATCCTCGTTCATTCAGAGGGCGTTCAAAATCCGTCCCACCAGGATTCTGAGACGTCGTCTCCTGAGAGCTTGCTGTCGCATGCCGCAATAATATTAATTGCTTACTAACCATAATGCCTTCTTGCAGCGTAAAGTAAGTTCAATATTCTAACTGAATCGAACACTAGCTCATGCCACCCCACGATAAAAAACAAACCACTATTCCAGCTCGTGTAGGGTGCTAGTTAACGACGCGTATTGCCCCGTATGCAGCCACCATGAACCGGATAGCTTCACTCCATCAAAAATAAATTCATCCCGTTTTTTTGGAAAAGATTATGTAAATCAGGGAAGCGCCCATAATTTGGCAATCTTCTTTTCATTTGAATTTTATGGGTGTCCTAAACTTATTCATTTGAATTTTATAGGTGTCCCAAAATTACCACTCGAAACCACCCTGTCAAATTCTGAATTTTATATAATTTTGTGGGTGTCCTAAACTTATATATATTCCTATTATGGGTGTCCTAAACTTTCCTAAACTTATCCAAACTAAACACCTTCTGGACTGTATTTCCGAAACAGGCTAATTCGCAGACTAGTCCTTCTGGTCTGATACGCTGATGCCAATAGCGGCAATGACAACACAGGCAACGGCAACCATCCCCTGGATTCCAATGCGTTCTCCCAGTAGCAAAGCGCCTACTACTGCTGCGACGGCGGGTTCCGTGCTTACCAGGATACCGTAGGTCCGGGAGGGAATTCGCTTCAATGCTTCGAATTCCAGTGTGAATGGAATGGTCGTTGAGAGCAAAGCCA
>JAALKB010000042.1 GCA_011088265.1 Gammaproteobacteria bacterium | reverse complement strand
CAGGCAAATAACATTGGGATATCTAACGACTGGAACCACCAGGCACCGCATTATGAACAAGAAATTTATGGAGCGGTGGAAATTTATAGAACAGTGGAAGCATGGATAGGAAATTGTCGGTTCGTTCTGTACCGGGTTAAACATCAAATCCGGGAAGCCTTTACTCCTGATATTATTCGCCATCATTTGGTATCAGTACCGGCTTATTAACATAATACGATCTGCCTGAAAATTGGGCCACTATGCGATCACTTTGATTGCTAACCATAATGGAATAGAGTCCACTTTGTTTTCCGCGGTGAACTTCAGTAGCCTTCGCGGTCAAGATATCGCCTTCGAAGGCAGGCTTTAGAAAATCAATCCGACAATCCATGGCTACATTTGCCTCATTCCTACTATTGCAAGCATAAGCAAACGCCGTATCAGCAAGGCTGAATATCATGCCTCCGTGACAACTGCCAAACCCGTTAAGCATATCTCTGCGGATTAGCATGGTTAACTCGCAACGTCCGGACGCGCATTCGACAATGGTAATTCCCGAGCGCTGAGCGTGGTAATCTGTTTCATGCATTCGCTCCGCACAAGCCGAGGCTAAATCCTTATTCGGACTCTGATCTCTAACCTGGTTTCCAATCTGATCTCTGGGCTGATCTCTGTCCTGATCGAGAGTCTGGTCATGAGCTGTTTCTGAGTTAGTTGTCATAAAGTGTCATTCCCGAATGGATCCGTTGTTGTAGTAGCAACGATGTGCGATATCGATCCAACCCATAACTGTTTTGTAGATGTTGCAATACCTGACAAACCCACTTCACCCCAATTTCATCGGCCCAGGTCATGGGACCTTTGGGGTAATTCAAACCAAAACCCATGGCTCGATCCACCGAAGAAATGTCGCAAACTCCCTGATAAACTGCATCAGCTCCTTCATTGGCAAGCATACAAACGGTACGCATCAAACACAATCCTGGTGTGTCCTCCATGACCACGACTTTCTTCCCCATGGATGAAAAAAATGCGGTGGCCAGGGACCGTGAATTTTCGGTGGAACGAAGTGATGCAGCAATGGCAATGCACGAAAAATCTGAAAAATCATTCACCAGATCGAATAATACAAGATTGTTGATTCCAGTATCATGTGAGCGATGGGTCGCGGTCCGACCGTCAGTCAGCGCCATGGTAATTTCTATTCCTTCGGATACGATTCGGATAAATGGAGTAGCGACCTCGTTATCTACCCCCACTACATTGGTAACTTCGATCCCAAAGTCTGTTATCCCATCGATTATCCCGCTGGCGATTCCCAGATCGCCGTGGACAGATACGCTAGCATTCCCAATTGGGTTATCTAAGCTATTCTGAGCATCCGGACTCGTCGTTAGCTGAGTTTCTGAATCATCCAAATCAGTCAGACGGGTAGAAAGTCGCTTACCGTTTTGATCATATTCATAAAATCCTTTTTTGGTTTTCCTGCCGAGAAACCCGCCGTCTACCATCTCTTTTTGAATCAGCGAAGGAAGATATCGGGAATCCTGAAAATAGGCACTAAAAACGGACTCTGTTACGGAATAGTTTATGTCATGACCAATAAGATCCATTAACTCAAAAGGTCCCATACGAAAACCACCGGCCTCTCGAACGATCTGATCAATTTGATGTGGGGCTGCAACTCCTTCTTCAATGAGTCTAAGCGACTCTGCATAAAACGGTCTAGCGATTCGATTGACGATAAAACCTGGAGTTGACTTGCTTAAGACTACCTTTTTACCCCATGCCTGAGCGGTACCCATAGCAATTTCAACAATGACATCGTCAGTCGCCAAACCTCGAATTACTTCAACCAATTTCATTACCGGCGCAGGATTAAAAAAGTGCATGCCGACCAGATTACCCGGCCGAGTTAAGGCGGAACCGATAGCTGTAATTGAAATCGAAGAAGTATTAGTGGCGAGTATTGTCGACTCACTACAAATTCCTTCAAGCTGGATAAAAAGCGACTGTTTGATTTCAATACTCTCAACCACCGCTTCGATAACCAAAGAGCAGTTACTAAGTTTTTCCAGCGAATCACAAGGGTGGATACGGGTAATGAGTTTCTCTACCTCTTCCTCATTTATTCTTCCCCGGCTAATAAGTTTTCCCAAACCCTGTCGGATAGTTTGTATTCCATGGGACACAGCTTCAGGTCGTTGATCAAAGAGGCAAACAGTATGTCCCCTGGCAGCCGCAACCTGAGCTATTCCAGCCCCCATAGTACCAGCGCCGACCACGCCGATGACTGATGATTGCTCTAATGCATTCATTGTTTAATTTTCACTGGGAAAACCGGCTTCCAAATCTAAAGACAATCGCCACAGAGTTCATTTCCCAATAAAGGTCGGTTTTCGCTTTTCCATAAATGCAGCCACTCCTTCAGCATAGTCCTCAGTGCGGCCAGCCATCCTCATTAAATCTCTTTCCAAATCCAATTGTTCATCCAGAGAATGGGAAGCAGACTCTCGAATTGCCCGTTTAATCAGGCTGAGGCCCGTGGTCGGTTGCTTCGCGAGGTGTTTTCCCGTCCTGATCGCTTCATCCATCAACTGATCATCATCAATGCATTTCCATATTAAACCCCATTCCTCAGCGGTTTGGGCAGATAGTTTCTCTCCTAATAATGCCATTCCCAATGTCCTTGAACGCCCAACCAGTCGTGGCAAATGCCAGGTGCCTCCGGAATCAGGAATAACGCCAATTTTACAAAACGACTGAATAAAACTGGCAGACCGGGCGGCAAATACGATGTCACAACCCAAAGCGACACTGGATCCCGCTCCCGCCGCCACCCCATTCACTGCACAAATAACCGGCATTTCAAGTTCGGCAATGGCTCGAACCAGAGGATTATATTTGTTCTCCACAGCATGACCAAGATCAGGTCCACCCTGGGAGTTACCCCCTTCCTTGTCCGGCGCTGTGGGATTTAACACTGCAGGGTCTGACAGGTCCTGCCCAGCACAGAACCCTCGACCTGCCCCGGTAATCAATAAACAACGAGGGCCATTTGCCAGCGAAATATGGGTGAATGCCTGTCGGAGCTCCGCAAACATTTCATCGTTAAAGCTGTTTAGCTTTTTGGGTCGGTTTAGGGTCAAAATCGCTAGCCCGCCCTCGATATTCAATGTGATGGTATTGTAGTTATCTGTCATTCAGAAATACCTGCATTCGCTGTCTCTATAATTTCCTAATCCTGGAGCAGAGTTTAGATTTAAAACTAACGGTCTGACGGTTTAATCCGATATTGCACAACCCAATACGCGACAATGAAATTCAGACAATCGATCAAGGGCATAACAGATCAAGGGCATAGCAGATAAAAAGCAATCTTAGGCTCAACTACCAGATGCAACCGCCATTTTCAGAAAGGATACACTAATTGCTGTAATATTCAATATTTTGTAACACATTCTTCCGGAAATCCGAACAGAATTCTAACGAATTTTAGGGACAGGGATTCCGTGAGCAGTATATTTGGTTAGGCGGCATCATCTACAACCGATACCGTTAAGGGTGTGTGTCTGGATAAGGAAAACGTCCCCGGGGGGCCCTGACTACTGGGACTCATCATTCCACAGGAGTTATTAGCAAAAAGGTGAGTGCCTTGAAAACTTAAGATGACCTATAGATCGAACAGAAGCTGGGAATTATCGAATAGGTATACTACCCCAATATTTCGTGCTCTTTCCGCTCGCCAGGTGTCAACAATCGGAGTGATCGGGACTCTGAAGTAAGGTCCAGGTCGGATCAACCAGTTGACCATTTACCCCTCCATCTCTCAGCACGGCAAAAACAGTGCTCGCAACCCCCTCACTTTGATCGATCAACACGAAGTCATAAGTCCCCTGCTTGATCGCTATACCACTAAAGCTTATGTTTACATGGCCGATACCACTGGGTCCAACTTCATAGGTTCCTTTACCAGTGGCGGTCAATGTTCTACGGGTCGTTTTCTGCTCGGGATCTCGCCCATTAATTCGAATATCCAACGAAGCATTGCCTTTTCCGTCGAACCTGATGACGCCAAAACTGGCGACATCCTGGGCCACGTTTTTATAGGCGTAAGTACCATGAAGCGCACAGTTATTGAAATCCAATGGTACGGAGTCTGCACCGGATGATGCTATGGGCATCAGAAAAAGGTAGCTTATCAGCAGGCTGAATATGGTGGCTTTCATAATTTAAATTTATTTGGTTAGCAATGGGAGCTCCGGTGAAAACTCCAGAAACAGTATACCTATTAGAACTCACCAGTTAGTGCCTCTAGTGCCTTGCCACTATGAATTGGCTATTATGAGGGCGAGACAGAGACACCGTTTATGAAAATTATTCTAGCAGAGGCATGAGTATGAGATGAAGTGCTTTTGTCGACTGAAATTTCGTCGAAATGCTTCACCAATGTTGAACAGACAGAAATTGAATTAGATGTGTATCGTGCCCCTGGATTTCACCCTCTGGATTTCGCTTGAATTCCATTTGAATTTCATGTCACCCTGATGCGAGCGAGAAATGATGTGCTATACCATTCCTGAGCTGATAATACTCTGCGCCCCCTACCCGGCCAGGGATCCCTTACGACAGCTGCCATCACCTCGCCGTTCCCCCATTGGTCGCGAACGTATTGCAGAGAAGTCAATACCATCGCGTGGCCCATCGTACCAATAATCAAAGGCATATTGTTTGATAAATCCTGTGCCGCTGTCACTGGGTTGGCGGAGAAGGCATCCCCAGAAACATAAAAATCACGCCCATAGGAATCTCGCCACGGGCGATTTAGATTTGCAAGAATTTGATGGGGCTGCCCCGGCAGGTTAACGATGGCCCCCCAGGTTTGCTGGACAATGGTTTCCTGTGGAACATTAAGCCCGTAATATTTAAATACCATTTCAATACATGCGGCCCAACACCATTGATTCATATGTTGACCTCCCACAGAGGCAGCACTAACATGAGCCAACCTCGAATCAATACCGGCTTCACATTGTTGTACGCCTTGGAAGTTGTAAGGTAAGCAGTTTAAAAGCGCCGATGCGGGACTCCCCATGGCAAACGCTCCTACAGCCAGACTTCCTGCGCCAAATTTGATGAATTTTCTTCGGTCCAATGTAATCCTCCTTTGATCGGAATTCCGGTTACAGTATACCTATTTAATGGATCATCCACTATTATCTCGTTACGAGTAAGTTCATATATGAGGAAAGACATCGTCCAGGAAAACACAGCAGGTTATTCCTAACCATCCCACAGGGGCTACTAGTGAAGAGATGAATCTTTCGAAAACTGGAGCACGTTCTTTAAAAATAAAAACCTTTTCGCCTATTTGACCGTACAGAAGTCGAGAAATATTTAATCGGCATACTGGCCCAGGTTTGGAATTGAGATGCCACTTATGACTCAGTATACTTGTGGCCGAAAGCTAACAAAAATTTGAAGAATACGTATGCGTGTTAAAAACTCGGTTATCGGTCCATTAAAGTGCAGAAATGGTTAGCCATGTCAAACAGCAATCTTACAATCCACCTTACTACTACTTTCGGATCAGATGCATGGGAACTGGAGTTACCGGCAACCGTTACAGTTGCTCAGCTCATGCAAAAGCTGACCGGGTTAGCCGACATTGGGCTAGCATCAAAGGATACTAGCGGTAGAGTTATAGACTATGAGCTCATGTGGCAGGAGGGGGAGCGAGTTGTACGCCCTACTGAGACGCTTGATAGTGCGGGAGTAAGAGATGGTGATAATCTGATCATAAGGGTAGAAGAAGAAGAAGCTAATGATATTTCAATCCACCTTACTACCGCCTTAGGGCTAGATATATGGGTTCTGTGGCTACCGATAACGACCACTACCCGTCAGCTAATATCCAAGCTGATCACACTGACCGAAATTGGGCTAGCATCGAAGGATGCTGACGGTAGGGTTATAGACTATGAGCTCATGTGGCAGGAGGGAGATCGGACCCTAGACGTTGCTGAGACTCTTTATAGTGCGGGAGTAAGACATGGTCACAATCTGATTATAAGGGTAGGAGAAAAAGCCAATGACTCTCTCATCCAAAGTGAGCTTACACAAATTCGAGAGCTTCCTGGGATAATGGCTGACTATAGGAGGCTAGGGGAAAAAGCTAATAACTCTCTCATCCAAAGTGAGCTTGCAAAAATTCAAGAGTTTGTTGGAATAATGGCTGGCTATAGGCTAGGAGAAAAACCTAATGATTTTCTCCACCAGAGTGAGTTTGCACTAACTCAGAAGATTGTTGAAGGAATAATGGCTGACTATGGGCTAGGAGAAAAAACCAATGATTCTCCCAGCCAGAGTGAGTTTGCACAAGTTCAGGAACTTGGTGAAGGAGTAATGGCTGACCATGGGCCAGGAGAAAAGTCCAATGATTCTCCCAACCAAAGTGAATTCGCGCAAATTCAGGAGCTTGGTGAAAGAATGAGGGGAGTGACTCAGTCTATCGAGAATTTGCTTCTTCGTTTAGAAGAAATTGATCGAAAAGGCGACTTTGAGAGAGCTTCCGATATTACGCCAGCCAATCAGCAGCAGCCGATTATCACTATAAACAATAATGTTGAGGCTAGAGCTGTGGCAACGTCTGATGTGTCGATAGCAATAAACATTGGCAATGAGTTGGATGCGCTTCAGGGGATTGTCAGCAACGCATTGGAAGATAGTAAAGGGCAGCATCGACAGGAGCTGCAAGAAATTTATGATGCCATAGAGAAGATACCTGAGTGTAAAACCGGGAGAGAAGCAAAAAAGCGGGGCTATCTCGCACGTATCGAAGCTCTTTTAAAGTTGTTGCCTAAAATTGACGAAGCCGTGGATAGTTCCCAGAAATTATCAGACAAAGCTAAGCCGCTGATTTCGATCATCTTGAAGTATTTTACGTCTTAGGCTTGCAGTACCGGTGGCAGCATAACTATTGGAATCCCCACGATTACCTTGCTGTTACGAGTTGATTTATATGGGAGAAAGAAAGACATGGTGTCCCGGAGACCACGACAGGTTGCTCCTGGTTATTCCTCAGAAACTACCGGTGGAGAGGTGATTCCTGGGAAACCGGGGTATTTCAGGGATCGACGATTTTTTGCTGACTTGAACAGACGGAAGTTAAGAATTTCTAAATAGGTATGGCTGCCCCAGGTTTGCACAGCCTGGTGAAATCAATGTGGGCTGCGGCTAGGCGCTGCGAGAGACATAGAGCCTTGAGAGACATAGAGATGACGGAGAGTAATAATCCCATTAAGAAACAGCTACTCTCCTGGCTGTTAACGGTAATGATTTTCTATACATCTCTATACATTTGTTACCGCATTCGCGCTAAGACTAATCTCAATGAATGGATGATCTGAGAGGGGCATGTCCCAAGGCGACCGATTCGCTACATTATGATCCATTTCTATCGTTGACGTGATATCCGGGGAATGGAGTACGTGTTGGACTGAATCTGTCTGTTCTCTGGTCGGCCATACCCATCCAGTCTCCGCAAGTTCGACTTGAATACTTTGATGCGCTGATTTTGTTGCCGGCCAGTTTATTCTTAAGTTGAAATCTCCTGCGATTACTGTTTTCTTTACGTCAAGTAATTTAATCTGAGCAATTTGCTCTTTGAGTCTGTCAGTGTATTTTTTGGTGCTGACCGGGCTCCACCGATCTTTAATCGTCACTGCATTTCCATACAGATACTCGACTAGGGGTGATGCAGGAAATTGGCAAAGTAGCCCATTAATCGGTTCCTGAATAGAACATTTCCGGGTTGTCTCTTTTGAATATAGCGCAACCTGATGATAACAATTAGGAGGTCCATAGAATCTCGATTTCCTTAGGAACGGGCTTTCCTCACTGAATTGTGCGTTAAATCCGGGAAGCGTAATCGCTGAGTTCGCCTCGGTTATTACGTATGAATGGCAGTTCCTACTGATGAGATAGTCAACTATGAACTGATAACGTTCCTGTTTTCTTTTTGACCCAGTGCCATATTCGGCATGGTCTATGTTCCAAAGTCCGATCTTCATTCAGTTTTCACAACACCAATTTCCACAACACCGGAATAAGCAGGACGATTCGTATCTGAGCCTGATGGGCGAATCGGATGGGTATCCCAACCTGGGACTATGGGAGCCAGGACAGAACCAGATCGATCCAATATTTGTTCTTTGCCACGATGGATCACTATTGCCCTGCCAGGAATTTCATTCAGTCTGGTTTTTTACGAGTGACTGATCAATTCAATCTAGTTTCTAATCAAGTTTAAGTTCCACCCTACCAAGGGAGCCAAAATCAGCAACGGCGACATCGCCGGGTTCTGCCCAATAGATATCTGTTGCTGTTCCGGTGTTTTGCACATGTCCAGCGGATATTTTTTTCCCATCACGGGTAATTGCATTAACCAACCAGACGAATGCATGGAGTGGATCACCCAGGACATTCGCACCACTCCCTATTCTTTCTACTTTATCGTTAATACTTAACGTTACCGGAGTATTGATAAGATCAATGCCTTTCCAATTTTTTGTGCCTTTTCCGATTATTAACGCTCCATCTGTTCCATTATCAGCAATCACAGAAAACACATCCTGCTTCGGCCAATCTTTCAGATGACCAGCAACAATTTCGATGGTTGGGCAAACCCGAACAATGGATTCCTCGATGATCTCCCGGGGGTAAGGATAGCCACTCGGCAGAAAATCACGGTTCACAACAAAGCCAAATTCACACTCGAAGACGATGGGCGGATATTTTTTTGTATCTATGATTGCCGGACTTTGGTACAGATGATCTTTAAGAAGATAAGCATAGTAGGGCTCGTCTAATTCCAACAGGTTTTGAATAACCTCATTGGTACATGCACCGAACCAACCACATGTCTTTGCACCAAGTAGTTCGATAAACCGATCCTGCACTGCATAAGCATCCTGTAACGAAGTTGGGCGAATTTCTAAAGGAATGGACTCAATAATCGTGTTGCTGATTCGGGCTGAAACCAGCAGTTCCGCTGCATCTTCGATTTGTTTTTCTGTCAGCATATTACCGAGTTTGGTTTTCTTCAGTTTAAGTTCTTCGATAAAGTACTTTGAGTATTCTACCGACAATCAGTATTCTACCGACAATCAGGATTGTAAATCCTACTCATTGGCATTCATCATCTGGCATCAGTTTATTTTTCCCATTTCTCATTTTTATGCGCAATTTTCCATACACAAATCATCTCAACCGGGATCCCTGATGATGTGAGATGAATTTACTCATGTCCTGGAAAGCATAGTCGTTGAAAGCATGGTTCTGGAAAGCATGGTCGTTTAATGCATCGTCCTGGAATACATGCGTGTGCACCACTGATCTTCTCCTATATTCATCATTACTCGAATACGAATTTAGGGATGGGAATCATAAGCGTTGATTTCATCGTCTGCAGAAAGAAGGCGTGATCCCGGATTTTCTCCAGGGTATTCGTCGAATTCTATAACGTTTCGATCTGGGTCCCGTACAAATAATGCGCTCATGTCCTTAAAGCTGAAGCGTCCAGTAATTTCGATTTCGTTATCCTGCAGGAATGCTTCAAGGTCGCTCAGGGATTCTACTTTCAGCGCCATGTGTGTGTATCCAGCATGCTTACGGTTGGTGTCCATTAAAATGTTCTCATCCTTTTCTTCCGTACTCGGCCCAAGAAGGTTTAGCACCACCCCGGAAGGATGTTCCATCATGATGGGATGACCTTTTTCGAAGCCTGTATCGGCGACCAGGTTGAACCCGAGTTTCCCATAAAACCCGATGGCACGTTCTTTTTCTTTTACGCGAATACCAATATGGTCAATTTTAATTATGGCTATCATTATGAACTATTTCTCCTTTGAGTAATGGGCTTCCAGTTAGGTAGCACATGGATTTGTTGTATAGGAGTAGTTAGTATTACTTATTCCGTTTTTTTTCAATAGTCCGCTAACATGATACAGACTGTTCCATTTATAGAACGACATGAATGATCTAAACGACATGGTCATCTTTGCTAAAGTGGCAGAGTTTCAAGGTATCTCCTCCGCTGCCCGAGCTCTAGGTATGCCCAAATCCAGGGTAAGCCGCCGGATAGCCTTACTGGAAAATGCATTAGGCGTTCGCCTGCTGGAACGGACAACCCGCGCGGTCCATTTGACCGAAGTTGGAGGTATCTACTATCAACACTGTAAGCGTATCGCTGAAGAAGCAATGAGCGCCCAGGAGTCCGTAAACCAGATGCTGGAGGTTCCACGAGGCCATTTGAGTGTGAGCGCTTCCGTTGCCATCGGTCAATATCTCATCGCACCACACCTTGGTGAGTTTATTGAAAGTTATCCAGAAGTTGAGGTCGAGATAGTATTAAATAACCGCCGGGTGGATGTGATTGCAGAAGGTTTTGATTTAGTAATACGGGTCGGTGAGTTGCAGGATTCCACATTAATTGGCAAGCACCTTGGTGTAGATAATGCGAAGATGTTTGCATCCAGAGACTATCTGAAAAAGGTGGGTGTACCCAAGGGATTAACTGATTTGCATGATCATCGATTTGTAACTCTCAGCGGTTCTCCCCATGCGAATCAATGGGTCCTTATTGGGCCGGAAAACCAAAAAGAGGTGGTCCCTATTCACACTCACATATCTGTCAATGATCTAACCATGATTCGTCACATGGCATCAGATGGTGTTGGAATCGCGCTTTTGCCGAGTTACATGAAAGATAACTCCATGGGCGCGGATAACCTGCAACAGGTTTTACCTGGATGGCAGTCACCACCCTTTCACTATCACGCACTGTATCCCAGCCGTAGAGGAGTCTCTCTGAAAGTAAAAGCATGGCCAAGCTTTTTCGAGAATAAATTTCAGAAATCCATTTAGCCAATTAGCAAATTAGATATCTATTTGATATCAGCTAGAAACAGATTGAATCAGGGTGGAGTGAAAAGTCAGAAAGAGTAATATGATTGCTCCCTACAGGGGGCGGGGGGGAGTTAGTGAAGATGAAATGGCTAAATCAACGGAACTATGACGACTCGAGATGCTTGAATCGTTGATGAAATCTCTTTTCCATTTTTGGTAGCCCACCCTGACTATTTTGCGCCACGGAACAAAAGTATTCCCTGGAGAGCGGTGCAGCTGCGCAGTAGATTTTCGCTGTCATACTCCTTGCTTTACGTCCTATCCATTCATCGTTAAATATCTGGTTGGTTTGATAATGATCGTGATGAAGCAGCCTTCGATAGTCGTTAATCATCAAACTATTTAGCAGGAAACAGTCCATGGGTGAAAGAGATCCAATCTGTCTAACATAACGAAAGAATGGTTCGTAGCAATTAAAATAATCCAGATATTCCTTTTCCAATAAAGCCATGGTGTTGCGTTGGAGCACATTGTCTATCTGGGAGAACTCAAGAGATTGGCCCTCAAAGTCCCGAGCGCTGGCAATCAGATAGGATTGATTCACGCCATGATCGATCATGAGTTTTTCTATGTCTTTATAATCGAAAGTAGGATGGGCAAAGACATTAGGAGCAATCGGGAGAAAACCATATTTTTGTAGCGCCTTGCGAAAATCTTCCCGATTGTGACTGACCTTTTCCATGGACATGCCAATGATCAAGCGCCAATTACCATCCCATTTGTTTTGTGGATGGTAAATCACCCGCTCATTATGATTGATGTCTTCCCAGATTGCCGGGCGATAAAAGCTCTTTCTACCTACCTTTGTTCCTTCAAGCCAACCGTCTTTAGACAACCTGAATATGGAGGTTCTGATAAGCCGTTCATTTATCTGGAGCCGCTCCAACAGTTCAACCAGACTCCCTAACCAAATTTCACTACCATGGGGAATCACACTGTCCCCAAATACCGTCATGATTAAATAGGGCGTAGAGTTGAAGTCCTGCTCAATAAAGTAATCCAAACGATTTTGTAATATCGTTTGGATATTTTCGTCAGAATCAGATTCGTCCAAAGATCCAGACCTATCTGCTGATCGCGTTTTATTTCGATTCGACATCAATTAGGAACGTTGATTTTTTTCACTTGTATTGTTATCGCCAACCTACCTTTTCCTGAATGCATTTCTGGGCTGGAACAGACGCCGTTTCGACCTATTGTGCATTATTAATATGATACATAATTATTCAATTGCAATATATATCTGTATCATATATATTGCAATTGAATCAGCTAAGCTGATCAATCAGGCTGATCAACTGTTCTTTCAAGTTTTATCTTTAGGATTTCGTGGAATCTTTGCCAATGACCGACGCTGCTGAACAAATTAGCCATTTCGAGTCCATCATCTCCATGGATCAATGTATCGAACCCAAGGATTGGATGCCTGAAGCCTATCGAAAAAATCTGATTCGTCAGATTTCCCAACATGCCCATTCGGAAATAATTGGCATGCAACCTGAAGGTAACTGGTTAACCCGTGCCCCTTCCCTACGCCGCAAAGCTGTACTTCTGTCGAAGATTCAGGACGAAGGCGGACATGGTCTCTATCTTTATAGTGCTGCTGAGACTCTGGGCATTAGCCGAGAGGAAATGATCGACGCCCTACAAACCGGAGAAGCCAAGTACGCGTCGATTTTTAATTACCCGACTCAGACCTGGGCTGACGTTGGAGCCATCGGTTGGTTGGTGGACGGAGCAGCCATTGTCAACCAAATTTCCCTCCAACGCAATTCCTATGGTCCTTATGCCCGGGCCATGGTACGAATCTGTAAAGAAGAAAGTTTTCATCAACGCCAGGGTTATGAAATCATGCTGACATTAAGCCGGGGTTCAGAAAAACAGATACAGGTGGCCCAGGATGCACTGGATCGATTTTACTGGCCTTCTTTAATGATGTTCGGCCCCCATGATTCAGAGTCCGCCCATTCTGCCCGCTCCATGGCATGGAAAATAAAAAGGGAGACCAATGATGACCTGCGTCAGAAATTCGTCGACCAAACAGCTCCTCAGATACAAATTCTAGGTCTTCGACATCCCGATCCAAAATGCATATGGGACCCAGAACGGGGCCACTATGACATGGGCGAGATTAACTGGGAAGAATTTTATAGCGTGATTAATGGGAATGGACATTGCAATCGTCAACGGCTGGAGCATCATATTGACGCCCACGAAGAAGGCGCCTGGGTGAGAGAAGCCATGCAGTCATATCACGAAAAGAAAAAGCAGCAGAGCTATGCCAAAGCATCCTGACCCGTAGACCTTCCACTGGGATAAAGCAAAGACACCAGGGCTCTCTCCAAAACAAATGCGTCAATGCAATCATGATCGGGTACGATTTATTATGACCAAAGCTCATTTAGAATTATTCGAAGTATTTATCCGCTCCCGGCGAGGCCTGGATCACAAACATGTTGGTAGTTTGCATGCTGAAGATCCGGCCCAGGCATTAGAATACGCCCGGGACACCTATACCCGCTGCAGCGAGGGGGTAAGTATCTGGGTCGCGAAGTCCAGTGATATTTGCGCATCTCAGGAAGCCGACGCAGAAAGCTTTTATGACCCATCAGACGACAAACCCTATCGACATTCCAGCTATTACCACCTACCTGATGAAGTTGATAATATGTAAGTCTGAATCCCCACTGGCTTATCTCCATTGATCTGAATGCGCAACTAATCAAGTTTCCATGAATAACGCTGATTTACAAGGCCCATCATCCCGGAATCAACAGGTGATGCAATACGCTATCCGGCTAGGCGATGATGCCTTAGTCCTTGGACATAGGTTGTCTGAATGGAGCAGTAAGGCGCCTTTTCTGGAAGAAGACCTTGCTTTGTCCAATGTCGCGCTGGATTATATTGGCCGCGCCCGTATGTTCTATGGTTATGCCAGTGAACTCGCCGCGGATGGACGCACCGAAGACGACTTTGCCTATACCCGAAACGAACGAGAGTTCCAGAACCTGTTAATTCACGAGCTGCCAAAAGGAGACTTCGCTTTCACCATGGTGCGGCAACTCATCGTTGACATCTTTAATACTCACTTCCTCCACCAACTGGAACAGTCGAGTGATCAAACACTCTCAGGGGTTGCAGCAAAAGCCATCAAAGAGACCCGTTATCATTTGAGGCGAAGTCGAGAGTGGATAACGCGTTTAGGCGGCGGCACCGAAGAAAGCCAACAACGCACCCAAAAGGCGTTAAACAGCCTATGGGGGTATACACCGGAGCTTTTTGAGTTGGACGAGTTGGAACAGCAGCTTTGTAACAATAATATCGGAGTTAACAACACCTTGCTATCCGCTATCTGGCATCAGCAGATAGCGGATATTCTGACCGAAGCGGGTTTGACGGTACCGGAGAACAGCTGGACAGTCAAAGGAGGAAGATCAGGTTATCACACGGAAAACCTCGGCCATCTGCTAACGGAATTACAATTCGTGCATCGATCAATGCCCGGACTAGAGTGGTAATATGTCGGTAGAAAAGGATTATCTCCAGCGGCTTTCTCACCGGCAAAGCTCCGAAAGCTCGAAAATCTGGAATCTTCTTGACCAGGTTTGTGATCCGGAAATTCCTGTTTTAAGTCTATGGGAATTGGGAGTATTGCAGCACGTCGAACAGGGGAATCAGGGAATTACTGTGGTCATCACCCCTACTTACTGTGGCTGCCCGGCTCTTGAGGTGATGAAATCCGATATATTAAATCTGCTAAGCGAAAACGGATACCACGATGTCACTGTTCAGACCAGTGTTTCACCAGCATGGAGCAGCCAATGGCTATCGCCAGATGGCAGGGAGAAGCTAAGAAAATACGGCATTGCCCCTCCTCATGATGAAAAACGGTGTAGGAGTACGAGTCGATTTTCTGATCCCAGACATCGATCAGTATTTCCTCAAATTAGTTTTACCGAAACTTCATCCCAGATTTCCCAGGCTGTTATACCCTGCCCTCAATGTAACAGTGAAGACACCATTGAACTGAGTGAGTTTGGCTCCACGGCCTGCAAGGCCCTTTACAAGTGCCAAAATTGCCTCGAACCCTTTGATTATTTCAAGCCGATATAGAATACAGGCCAGTTAATGAGTACCACCAAATTCTATCCATTGACAATCAGTGAGGTGCGGCCGGAAACTGATAGTGCGATATGCGTCACTTTCTCCGTGCCCCCGGAATTCGACCATTTATTTCAATTTATTCAGGGACAGTTTATTACTCTTGAATGCGATATCGAAGGTGAAAGAATACGACGCTCTTACTCTATTTGCGCTGGAGTGCATGAAAAATCGTTGCAAGTGGGAATCAAACGGGTTCCCGGGGGCCAGTTTTCCAATTATGCGAATGATCATTTCAAACCTGGTGTTTGTGTGGATGTCATGCCACCCCAAGGCAGCTTTTTCACCCCCCTTGATGCTGAAAATCGTAAGAACTACATGTGTATCTCAGCAGGAAGTGGCATCACGCCCATGCTATCCATTATCAAAAGTACTCTGGAGACGGAACCATTTAGTCGCATCACCTTAATTTATGGAAATAGGCAAACCCAGTCGGTGATGTTTAAGGAAGCGTTGGGGTTTATAAAAAATCGGTACATGACGCGTTTTAACTGGATTAACATCATGGATCATGAAGATCAGGGCACCCCTTTGCTTAATGGGATTATTGATAATGAAAAAGGAGCAGCTCTCCATAAGGCAAAGCTCATTAACATTTTCGATACCGATGAGGTATTTATTTGTGGTCCCGAAGCGATGATGTCAGAGGTCTCCAGAGGGTTTCGTGGAGTTGGATTTGAAGAGTCCCGAATTCACTACGAACTCTTCGCCAATTCCGCTGAAGATTCTGAAAAAGCCCTGGAGAAATCCCAGCACCGGATTGCAACCTATGGTGAGCAAAAATCCAGTAAGGTAACCATCAAACATGATGGCCGAGCTATTCAGTTCAATCTCACCACTGTCGGAGAGAATATTCTTGATGCAGGCATGCACCACGGACTTGATCTTCCCCATGCCTGTAAGGCTGGTGTCTGCTCCACCTGTAAAGCCAAACTACTTCGAGGAGAAGTCGATATGGATTTGACGCATGGTTTGGAAAAACACGAAATAGAAAACCGGTTTATTCTTACCTGCCAGGCACATCCAATTTCTGATGAGGTAGAGGTGGATTTCGATGTACGCTAGGGTATGCGCTAGCATTCCGGTAACCTGATAGACACTGACGTAGATAATTCCGAACAATGATGACCATTACAACAATAGCATTAGAACATTAAGGAGCTTATTGTGTCAGAAACCAAAGAACTATTAAGAGGCGTAATTCATCCCTGGTACTGCGATACTTTCGGTCACATGAATGTTCGTTGGTATAGTCATTTTTTCGACGATGCAGCCTTCCACGTATGGCCAATGTATTGGGGTAGCCATCAACAGATGCAGTCCCAATTCCAGGTTCACACAGTAACTGCTGGAGCCAATATCCAGTTTCGTAAGGAATTACTCGCTGGAGACTTAATCGTCGTGGATTGTGCCATTACCCGACTCGGATCAAAAAGCGCCACCTTCATGGAGCGGATGATGCACTGTGATACCGGCGAGGTGCATGCGACTTATGAACTCATTGAAGTGTTTTTCGATCCACAAACCAGGAAGTCAGCAACCATGCCCGAAGAAATTCGAAACGCCCTGCTCCCATTTCTCATCCCTAATGAGTAATGGAACTATGCCAACTTCCATCAGTCTAGATGGATAACATTAACCATTGGCGAATACAGTTCATGAGAACACTACCCACTCTTTCTGCGGTTTTACTGAGTCTGACATTGATTTTCTATACAGCCATATCGAACGCAGATGATGGCGAGTCTTCCAGAAAATGGATCGGAAAAGGCTATGATATCAACGGTGGCTGGAACATCAGCGAGCAGGATGGAAAACAGATACTGACATTTGACGAAGACTTCAGCACCAGAAAAGGTCCCGATCTGAAGATCTATTTGTCCAGGGAAAGTATTCAAAAAGTAAAAGGCCGCAGCGTTACTAAATCTTCGGTTCTGATCAGTCCATTGAAATCCGAAAAAGGCGCCCAGCAGTATGAGCTACCCTCAGACCTCAATCTTGATGATTTTTCATCCGTACTAATTCACTGTGAAGCCTATGCGCATCTTTGGGGCGGTGGTTCGCTGAAGGATGGTGAATAGCTGCTTAATATGATCCTGGCAAATTAGAATCTGGGTTAATGGGATCTTCTATCCTATTAACCCAGATCAACTGGAATCATGGTGGTGACAAGGATATATTCAGCGATATATTCCACGATATATTCCACGTTTTTCGCTGATTCAAATCCTCAGGACTTCGTTTCATTAAATGCGACATAAATGCTTCATAGAAGGAGACTCGGGAAAACTCCGTTTACATCAACTCGTTTTTACGATCATGGGTCTCCCCATAGCGGTGTAATGCGGGTTCTTTAAGTCCTTCATAAAGCGATTCGATATTTTGGTTAACGATTTCTCCCTGTTGGGCAAATAGTGAGTTTCCCTGTAGGTCGCTGTCCACAAGGAAAGGGCCAAAGTTTTTCACTCGAAACATCCACATTGCCTGAGCAATCCCGAGCTCATCTAACCAGTGTACTGATTCCACAGCTTGCACTCCTCTTCCGAGTAATGCGCCCGTACCGTACCCAACGGTAGTCAGGTAGATCGCGCCTCGGGGAGCGAGAATGTTTTTATAATCATCCCCAGGCATCCCGCCTTTGCCAATGATAATTTTTGTTTGGGTCAAGTCTAGCCAATCCGCCAGATATTTGGAGAAACGAAAGCTCGCCGTGGCAGTCACTCCGCCAATGTGATAACTACCGTCTTCTTGGGGCGCAGCAGCAGGGGAGCAGTGAAAATTCACATTGCTTAAGGAAGAGAAATTGTCCGGCAGTTTTTCTCCCTTAACCATGATTTTGTCGTAGACCCTTTCTCGGGCCGTATAAACAATGCCGTTAAGGTAGACGATGGAACCCGGGGTAAGTGATTCGATGTCTTCAGGGGTAACGGGCAAATTGATACTAACTTCTCTTAGCATGATGCTTCCTCCCAGCCGATGGTTTCCCGACGATGATAAGGAGTGAACCATTTGGGATCGGTTCGATATTCAATTTCACCATTGCCGTGGATACGCGCTGTAGCACGGCGGGACGACAGGCAGAATGTGTGTACGCTGATTGGCATTCCCCCAGTATGGGTATGCCCTACTTCGATGTGTAAATCCACTACCATGGATGATCCGACGAAACCCATGGGACCCATTCCGATACCATTACCAATTTCCTTTAATTCAAGTTCAAGTGCGGAGATTTCAGGATCCGGGTTGCGATCTCCGACCACCCGCAGGCAGGCAGCCTGTTTACCTAGTTGCATACACGTGTCTTTGGATCCTCCTAGTCCCACTCCGACAATGGCGGGTTGGCAGCATAGACCCCGTTTCCCAAAAGAAATGAGAGTGTCCAACAAGAATCGTTTGATGCCATCAATTCCATCCCCTGGAAATAACATTCGGTAATCCGTTCCAAATAGACCACCTTTATGCACTGTGGTGATATCTATCCAGTCTTCATTGGGTTCAAAACTCCATTCGACCTCCGGAGAATTAATCCCAACATTGTTATTGTGATCTGTGCGCCATAGCGGATGAACTCGATTAGGGCGAAGAGGGACATCATGGGTAGCGCGAGCAGTGGCTGATCGCATTGCTCGTTCGATCCCTGTAAAACCTCCCTGAAAACGGGCATTGTCCCCCACCTTCACATAATATCGGGGCAACCCGGTATCCGCACACATTGGCCTTCGATCTTCCGTGGCGGCTTCGTAATTTTTAACCATGGTTTTGATCACGAATCCCGAGAGCTGTTCCGATTCCTTTTCTGCTACCGACTTGATACCCCCAAGATAATCCTCCGGGATGTCGATGGCCGCCTTTTTCATGATTTCATAGCTAGCTTCTTCAATTATGCTATTTTGGATCATTGTGGGTTCTCTGAATTGTTTTGGGTCGGTGGTGGTGCACCCGCTTCGTCATCAATAAGAGACTCTCCGGGTTTGACAATGGAAAATTCCACCGGGACCATGGTTTGAACGAACCCGTCCCCCTGCTGACGGACCCGGGTATATTGGGTAGTTTCAAGATCATCGGTCTGCAGAAAGTCCTCACGAAAATGTGCACCTCTCGAATCCTCACGTGCCAACGCTGCCGTGGCGATCACTTCACTAACCGTTAATAAACTGCTCATGTTTATCCAGTCATGCCAAGTCAGATTAAAGCTTCGTTCACCGTCGGTTAGCCCCTGCCCCATCAAACTATTTTTATGCTCCTTAATCTGGGACTGACCTTTAGCGATCCCTTTAGCGGTACGAACAATGCCCACCTGATCCCACATATCTACCCACAACTGTTCTCTCAATTCCATGCTATTACCGGAAACCTGGGAAAACGGATATTCAACTCTGGCAACTCCCTGCTCGATGATAGATCGATCGGGATCCCGATACTCTCCATCACGCTTTATATAGGCAGCCATCTCATCTCCGGCGATTCCGCCATAGACAGTGGAATTGGCCACACCGTTTCCCCCCAAACGGTTCGCGCCATGAACACCGCCGGAGTCTTCTCCAGCCACATACAGACCCGGCGAACCCGTAGAACAATCAATATCGACTTCAATTCCTCCCATCATGTAATGTGCGGTGGGAACGACCTCTACACGACCACCTGCCAGATCAAATCCGCAATCCGCACATCTTGTGACCATGCCAGGAAACTTTCTAGCTACATTCTCTGCACCAAGGTGAGCCATTTCGATAAATAATCCGCCTTGGGGAGTGGTGCGGCCTTCCCGCATTTCGTTATACATACTTCGGGACACAATATCCCGGGTCGCCCGTTCGCCTGCTTTGTGATAGTTATGCATAAAACGTTCTCCACCACCGTTTAACAGGTATCCCCCAGCTCCTCGCAAACCTTCTTCAAGGATCGTACCCGTCATGCGAGTATCGTTCCCAGCGAGAATCCCCGTTGGATGGAACTGCACCATTTCCATGTCCCGTAACGGCAAACCATAGCGCAAAGCCATGGCCAAGCCATCGCAGGTTTTATCACCGGATGGAGTGTGATAGCGATACATCGAAGGCCCAGCGCCGGTTCCCATCAGAACTGACCTAGCCTGGATAAATCGATACTTACCGGTGCGGATATCGATCATTAAAACACCCGAAATTCCGGACCCATCCGCTGCTGGAATCAGCTCTATGGCTCGATGTTCCTCGAGTTTATTAACCGACAATGACCAAACCTTCTCCATGAGTCGATTTATGATCTCGATTCCGGTTAGGTCTCCCTTATGGGCGGTGCGGTCGAAACTCTGACCTGCAAATGCTTTTTGATGCAGAGTGCCATCGGGGTTCCGGTCAAAAAAACAACCGAGCTCATTTTCCAGTTCACGAATTCGTTCAATGGCGACCTCACAAAGCTTCCAGGCCAAATCCTGTCTCGGTAACCACTTCCCCCCCACGATAGTATCCATAAAATGCCGCTCTACGGAATCACCGGGATTTAACGCCACATTGTATCCACCCTGGACCATTCGGGTGCATCCGGATTTTCCGAAGAGCCCTTTTACTGCAATAGTGATATCAAGATCCGGGTTCGCCTGTTTGGCGTGAAGGGCAGCGAACAATCCCGCTCCCCCTGAGCCAAGTATCAACACATCGGTCTGATGATAATCAATGTGAGTGGTAGATATACTGGTTTTGATTTGCATTTACCAAGCCTGAATCAAAAAAATAAAACCTATAATCAGAACAAAAATGGTGGCTGGGACCACCAGATTCACCAAGTGCCCTGCTCGTTTATCCGCTTCTTTGCTTTTGAAGGACGGCCAATCTGTAAATTCGAGAAACAGTATACGAATACCAAACAGCAGATGGAGTCCGAGAAACATGACCAATCCCCATTCTGCGAGTTTAATCAAAGGTAATTCTGAGTACTTCAAAAGTGAGTCAAGTTCATCAGCGCCGCCAAGGGCGCTACCAAGTAGCCAAAAATGGAAAGGCAGAAATAATATCAATGCAATTCCGGATACACGGTGACCGAAAGCGGCGACATAGCTTTTATGATTTCTCAAGGGATGCATGGGCGATTTATCCTCCCAATCCTACTACTGCCACAACCGACCTCGCACCAAGAATGAGCAGCAATAAACCTAGCCCAAGGGTAATAATGAGAGTTGCTGTTTTCGGCAAGGATGTCCATTCATTCAAGACATTTCTCAATCCAATGGGTCCATGTATCGCCGCCATGATCACAAACAATCCATAAAATGCCCCCCAACCCACACTCCCCCGGGTCCGGGACAGGATCTTTGATGCCGTTAATCCGCCCTCCACAGCATATAAAATCAATCCGAGATGTATCAAAACTAATGGCCCCAGAACCATGGCGGTAAGGCGTTGGGCAAGAAAGAGATAGCGTTCCATGGGAAATAGTGGGCAGTAAATAAATAGGATCTTGATAAAGGAGGTATAAAATTGCCTGTCTGTAGTCTGTCTATGATCTGTCTATCGCCTGATCTGGATCCGGCTCTTGTAAATGAATTTTGCTAACCCGCCTTTTAGACTTTTGGTAATCCGAAAAGGGCGGATTTTTTTAACCCTGTGATGCTTTCCGACGGGCTCAGACCAATAGGACAATGACGGGTGCAGTTTCCCTGACTGTGACAGGAACCGCAGCCCCCCTCCCCAAAGGCCTTATTAAAAGTTTCTGCACGCTTTCCATGCCGGGCGTCGTTAATCAGTGTCCATGCACGGTTCAGTCCTGCTGGACCGATATAGTCCTTATCCCAGGACACCACATCGCAGGCGCTATAGCAAACCGCGCAATTAATACACTGCAGACCGGCATCCGCTGCCTTTCTGGCTTTAGAGCCGGGATCAACTTTAGCGGGTTCCTGATGACGGGTTTGTATCCCGGAAAATGGCGCCCCAGCTTTTTGCCATGTATCGATGAATGGAGCCAGATCACAAACGAGGTCTTTAATGCGGGGCAAATTCCGCAATGGTTCAATGGTCAATTCTCCTGTTCCAGAGACCTTCTTTACGTGAGTTCTACAGGTCCATCGGGGTTTGCCATTAACTGTCATAGCGCATGAACCACACACTCCAACCCGACAGGCATATCGATAGGCAAGTCCGGGTTCAAGTTTGCGTTGGATCTCACTAACAACATCGAGTACCGTTTGGTTTTCTCTTGCAGGTACTTCATAGTTCATCCATTGGCCGTCTTCCTTGCCGCGCCATACTTTTACCTTTAGAAGAGATTGATGGCTGATAGACTCATCCAGGCTCATGATGATTCCTCGAAATCAAATTCTTTGTAAACCGGAGCAGGTGCGCCGGGAATAATAACGTTGAGGCAGGTAGGCCGGCCAGAACGCTGGCTCAATTTTAGCCCTTGCCTTAGCTCATCGATGGTCTCGGCAAATACACCCTCGCAACCCAAACCTTTCGCCACGATATCATAGCGAATATTGTCCCCCAACCCACAACCATGAGTTCGGCCAAGACCATAATCCCGGGTCTGGATATGATGTTCGGCATTCCACCGGGAATCGTTACCAATGACCACGGTAATATCGACGTTTTCTCGAGAAGCGGTTTCGAACTCTGCCAGATGGAATCCCACCGTTCCATCACCCATAAAAGCAATAACCGTTGCATCAGGCCGACCAATTTTCGCTCCGATAGCGTAAGGCAGGCCGCCGCCAATGGCACCACCAGGACCGTTGGTAAGGCGAGTCTCTGAGCTTGCAAACGCCTGGGACCATTGACCAAACTCCCCGCCGTCACAAACCAGAATGCTGTCAGGGAGTTCATGCAATGCTTCCTGCACGCATTGGACTACGTTTTTACTGTAAAGCGATGAGCTGTCATGGCTAGCCAGTTCCCGGTGCGCCAGAGCATTTTCCACGAACTCACACCAGCGGATTCGTGAATTATCACCCGGACTTTCTTTCGATGAAAAGTCACGATCGTTTTCCGCAGCGAGGTACCCGAGTATTGACGTTACTGCCTTCACCGGGGACAAAGGTACGCTCAAAAGAGGCTTTTCGTGAGAACACTCCTGGGCTCGCTGCTGTATCTTCCCATCGTCGGTAATCACGATAAATTCACGTGCCGACTCCGCAGTATGTAAACCAAAACCAGACGTAAAATCTATCGGCTTTCCAAGATAAACGAGGCAATCTGCCTCCTGAATCACGTTTGCCAGGGCACCTTGGGCAGGATCCCTCAAGCCCTGGGGCTATCCAGGATAATGACCGGTGTATTCAGACCATGGGAAAGCAACTCACGATTTCCCTGTCGTTCGGCACGAAATAAATGAGGCCCTGTAAGAATAAGGGGACGATTGGAATTCCGAATGCGTGAAACGATCTCGCTCCAGTCTTCCCTATCAGGCCTATCCGGGGATTTTTGATGATCATCATTGATTGAAGAGATTCCCCGGTCGTGTGTTCCGTCAAAATAACTCTCTATCCCGGGTTGTTGATTGGCTGTCAGTGTATCCGCGGGCAAAGCGAGATGAACCGGGCCGGGAATACCATTCATGGCGATATCAATGGCATTGGAGAAAACCACAAAGGGATCATCTTCATTGGAAAGTCGGAAACCTGCTTTTACGAATGGAGAGGCTGCAGTTCTTTGGTCCATTTCCTGAAAGGGGCCTTGACCGTCTCTGGAGATAGGCGAGTCGCCACTTAATAGAATCACGGGTACTTCAGACATCAATGAGGAATATAGCGCACCAAGTGCATTGCCGAATCCAGGTCCCGCAGTCACCAGAGCAATAGCAGGTTTACCGGTCACACTGGCATAGGCTTCAGCCATAAATACCGCAGCGGCCTCATGTCGAGTGTGAACAATCCGGATATCAGTATCAAACAATGCATCATAAAGCGGCATAATCTGATTTCCAGAGAGGGAAAAAACCACTTCAACTCCCGCTAGTTTCATGGCTAATGCCAGTCGATCTGCCCCCCGATTCAGGCTTTGTCTGGAATCGTGTTTCAGGCTATCAGTGCGATCATTGGTCACATTTAGATACCGGATTGGTAGTATTAAAATTCAAGAAATATCCCACCTTCAAAGTGAACTAGTCAGTACGAAGCAGTCAGGTCGAATCAGCCATTGCAGATCAGACATTGAGAATCAGCCATTGAGAATCAGTCAGAGTAGATTAATAAATATTCCTTTAAGCTAACCCTTTAACCCAATCAATTAGTCCGACCAATGAAAACTCCCACAGGCAATTAAGGCCCCTACGGGCCAAACCTCAAAAATGGTGTCCATGTAGTTGCGTCATTTGGATGGATCATTTGGATGCTTCCTGGCAATGGATTGATTTGAATATATTTTAAAAAAAATCAAATAGCAAATTTATTGTTTGAGTAATACTCAAACTAAAGTTAGAATTTCATTATTATGGACATCAAACAGCTAAAAACTATCGTCAGTATCGTTGATCATGGCAGCTTCCAGCTAGCAGCTACAGCATTGGAGATGTCCGTCTCCAACGTTAGTTTACATATCCGGTCTCTGGAACAATCGGTAAACAGCCCATTATTTGATCGAAGCTCCCGTCCCCCTAAACTTACAGAGTCTGGCCATAATTTTGTGATTCAGGCCCGGGAATTGCTAGCACAATGGAACAAGTTCAATGAAAGCCTGATCAGGAATCCGAACCAGGGAACACTCAGAATCGGCTCGGTACACACAGCGATATCTGGGGGTGTTGCAGTTGCCCTTGGTCGGTTGAGAAAATTAGATCCCGATCTTTTTTTACAGTTACAAACTGCACTGACTCCCCAGCTAATAAAGAAAGTGCAAAATCAAACCCTGGATTGCGCCATTGTTACCAAGCCGCCCTATCCGAGTATGGATGTGAGATTTATTGAGATTGCCAAAGAGGAGCTTAGCGTCGTTGCGCATGGGCAGGCCATTGGAGATAACTTTCTGGAAATTCTCACTCATAATCCTTACCTTCGATTCAACCGCCAGGCGACGCTTGCAGCATTTATTGATGATGAATTACAGCGCCGGGGAATTCAGGTTGATGCAACAATGGAAATAACCACCCTGGATGCCGTTGAAGCATTGGTGAAGAATGGTTTGGGCGTTTCAATTCTGCCCATCGGCAGAGGAGTACGTCCTTTATCCAGGGATTTAAGAGTTGTTCCTTTTCACTCTCCAGAGGTTCATCGCAGTCTTGGAATAATGGTCAGAGAAGACTGCCCAAAAATGCACCTTGTGGAATTACTCGTCGCCGAACTTCATCGGGTATATGGATCTAGTGAGAACTAAACGAATCGTGTTATGAGTTGAGCTTTTTCAGAAAGCCATATTCACCCAACGTGTTAGTCGATGTCCATATCATGCAGGGGAATGGGTAGATATCGTCAGGAACTAGTACAGTACAATTTCTACCTCGCACTTTTTCCCCTTATATAACTCTTATATAGCCCCTTGAATTCAACTAGTAAGTGCAACTCGTCAAAGAAGGGAAAGCTGGGATAATGT
>JAALKB010000041.1 GCA_011088265.1 Gammaproteobacteria bacterium | reverse complement strand
TTCAGAAAAGATGTTGATAATAGTGAATTGCCTGATTATCTGCTCGGTGTATTTACACAACACACGATGAACTAAACAACTGGACTTAACAATCGATAGTCACTAACGATTTAACGACCACATTATTCACGATGTCCGGGTTCAGAAAACCCCAATGCCCCCATTAGCAGCAATGAGGCACCCGTGCCACCTAAGACCCACCCCAGGATAGGCATGGTTTTCATATCCTGGTGATCAGGCAATAATAATATACTCATCATCAACAAACCCAATCCAAATATCAATTGAATTGTTCTGGTTTGCTGCTTTTTCAGTTGTGTTCTTAATAAAGCGATTTCCTGATCCCGAGTCTCAAAAATCATTTCATTATTCTTCACCCTATACAGAAGCTGGTGGGTAATCGCTGGCAATTCGGGAGCCAACGTATACAGGTTCGGCAACTCCCGTTTCAACGTTTTAAGGGCAGCCCTGGGGCCGATCTGCTCATTCATCCACTTCTCAAGAAAAGGCTTCGCGGTATCCCAAAGATCCAGATCCGGGTACAATTGTCGCCCCAGGCCCTCAATGTTTAACAGCGTTTTTTGCAACAGTACCAATTGAGGCTGTACTGGCATTTGATAGCGGCGGGCCACCCGAAACAGGTCAATAAGAAAACTACCAAAAGAAATTTCGCTAATTGGTCTTGCGAAAATAGGCTCACAAACCGTTCTAATTGCTCCCTCAAAATCTTCCACATTGGTTTCCGGTGGCACCCACCCTGCTCGAATATGCGCATCCGCTACCCGATGGTAGTCGCGATTAAAAAACGCGAGCAGATTTTCGGCTAAATATCGTTTATCCGAAGTACTTAAGGTTCCCATAATTCCAAAATCAACCGCACGGTATTGGCCGTCGGGAGCCACGAAAATATTTCCAGGATGCATGTCTGCATGGAAAAAACCATGCTGGAAAGCCTGAGTAAAGAAGATTTCCACACCATCATGGGCGAGTTTGCACATATCAATGCCCGAGGCTTTAATCGTTTCAACATCCCGGATGGAAATCCCGTAAATCCTTTCCATTACCATCACATTTTGATGAGTATGTTCCCAGTAGATAGCGGGGACATAAATTAAATCAGAGTCCTCGAAGTTAATCTTCAGCTGACTGGCATTCGCAGCCTCACGCTTAAGATCGAATTCATCATGAATCGTTCTATGGTAGTCCTCCACCACCTCGATGGGTTTTAGCCGTTTCCCCTCGGACCAATAACGTTCAACCAATTCGGCCAGCGCATGGAGTAATCGCAAATCCTTTTCCACAATCTCCTCAATACCGGGTCTTAGCACTTTAACAACAACGTCGGTGCCATCCAGCAATTGTGCATAGTGAACCTGAGCCACCGACGCAGAAGCAGCCGGTTCTCGATCGAATTGGCTAAAGTGCTGATCAAGGGAATCACCAAAAGCCTCTTCAATGATTGATTTCGCTTCATCCCCAGGAAATGGTGGAACACGGTCCTGCAATCTGGTTAGCGAGCTGGCGATATCCATGGGCAGTAGGTCAGGGCGGGTAGACAAAACCTGCCCAAACTTGATGAATACAGGTCCAAGTTCCTCAAGTGCAAGGCAAAGACGTTCACCTCTTGGCAGATCACGTTTTGCCTTTCGACTACCCGGGATAAACCTGAAAAGAAAAACATAGGGCCGAAAGAAGCTGAGCTCGCCAATCATGTCATCCAGACTATACTTGACCAGAACCCGGGCGATGCGAAGGAGGTGGAAAAAATTCTTTATCACGTTAACTTATTCGTTGACCGCTACATTCCCTATCCACTATTTTGTGGATTTCGGACTCGAGCTTCCTCCAGTCTTCTGATACGTTGTTCAAGTCGATCCACATTCGATCGCAAATCGTGTACTCCATTTTCCATCCTTTCCATAGCGACCGGAGTAATCAACAGTTTTGCTTCCTCAGTGAGAAAATCTGCTACATTTTCGCTGGAGAGATCAATGGTTTCCCCAACCCACTCACCCGCGCGGCGAGCCGCATTTCCGGTTTTTCTTGCGGGGACATCACCAATGTATCTTGACAATAGCTCTTCCAGATCCAAATCAATTTGGCCCAGAACTTTTTGAAATGTCTGTCCGATGTCAGCATCTCCTTTCATGATTACCTGCCCATTCGATAGCACCCCGCTCTCGCTCCCTCCCATGCCCAATCTGGCAAATGCCGTTAGCGGTCCGGACAGCGTCACATCCGCTTCGCGGTCTGATTGTTCCTTAATACGAATCCCATCGCCATCGGGGATCAGAAATAGAACTATCTCAGGGGCAGTGATGTCCAAACAGAGTATTTTGTCCTCAAGGGATGCAATATTTCGCTTTGAATCAGGGTCAAGATCCATCAGGACGGTGGACACTCGATCAAGAAATGAGTACAAAAAACTCACTAGAGCCGATCCTCAACCATAATTTCTTGACCTTTGAATCACCACGAACTCTAACGCTAATACTTATATCCGAGATGCAGCGCCACAATACCACCACTCATGTTGTGGACCTTGACGTCATCAAACCCGGAGTTAAGCATCATCTGTTTCAACGTCTCCTGGTCAGGGTGTTTGCGGATCGACTCAACCAAATACTGATAACTCTCTTCGTCATTGGTTACTAATTTTCCAATCTTTGGAATAACATTAAAGGAATAAAGGTCATAAGCTTTATCCAACGCAGAAAAGACCGGCCGGGAAAACTCCAGCACCATTAAGCGGCCTCCTGGTTTCAATACCCGACACATCGATTTTAGCGCCTCCTCCTTACGGGTTACATTGCGCAAGCCAAAGGAAATGGATACACCGTGAAAACTCGCATCAGGAAAACATAACTTCTCTGCATCCGTCAGTACATAATCGATATTGCCAACAATCCCGCCATCAATCATATTGGATTTTCCTTCTGCCAACATCGCTCCATTGATATCAGTCAGCACAATCCTTCCTTTTTTACCCACCTGTTTTGCGAAAAGTCGGGCAAGATCACCACTTCCACCGGCCACATCCAGCACAGAGTCCCCGTCCCTGAGTCCACTTTGCGAAACCGCAAACCGCTTCCAAAGCCGATGCGCACCAAATGACATGAGATCATTCATCACATCATAGCGGGAAGCAACCGAACGGAAAACATCTCCAACGAGGCCTGCTTTCTCGTTTTCCTTGACATCACGAAAGCCGAAATGCGTCCTGCTATCAGACCCATGGCTCTGCTGAGAATGTTCGTTCATTGTCTTTTGATCCGAAGCCTTTGTTTGAGGATGGTCGTTCGTGAATGTGGCTTATAAAATGCGATGTAAAAGCCTATTTATGCATCCAGCTTTCGTACATGTCCGGCGTCTTTCAGACGAGACAGATATTGATCCCAGTTTTCCTTTTGATTCACGCCAAGGGCATAGAGGGTATCCCAAGAAAAAATACCACTGTTGTGGCCATCATCGAATCCTGGTTTTATTGCGTAGTTACCAACTGGTTCGATGGTATCAATGTTAACGGATTCCTTGCCTACCTGAAGCACTTCCTGTCCCGGCCCATGCCCTTGAACTTCAGCCGACGGGGAATGTACCCTCAGATACTCGCAGGTCATATCAAACGAACTACCGTCATCAAATGACACCGTTAATACTCTCATTCTGCGATTGAGGTTAATTTCTGTGGGGGTGTGTTTACTCATATTTAACTCTAACCATACTCCTGGGTGGATATTTTAGGCCAAATCAGCATTCGGTAGTGGGATTTTGTCTACGCAAATCGGGACTATCCTCAAAGAAAATAGAAAATCCCATACAGATGTCACCCCAGTGATGAACCAGCTAAAGAGCTTTCGCATAAGTCTGATCGAGTCAGATTGGGATGAAGTGAAAAAACAATAGACATGAGGTAAATGCAAAGCCGGGAATGGATTCCGGCATTCTATCCCGGACAGGGAAAGTTCTATCCGGCAATAATGCCCCCTATAACGGGAGATCAAATAAATAGTGTGAATGCTGAGAATATCCGAAAGGTTCTAGGAGCGGTTTAGCAAACCCTACCTAAAACACGCTGACAGAAGATCCTATACCCAATAATCCGTCGACGGTTTTGGCTACTTATCCAGCCAACGTGCAATCTGTTCGGCATAGTAAGTTAAAACCCCATCGCAACCAGCACGTTTAAAGCAATGCATGGTTTCCATCACGACTTCCTGCTCGTCAAGCCAGCCGTTGATGCAAGCAGCCTTTAACATGGAATACTCCCCGCTAACATGATAGGCAAAAGTCGGCATCCCGAAGGCCTTTTTCACTCTCCAAACGATATCAATATAAGGCATGCCAGGCTTAATCATGACCATGTCCGCTCCCTCGATGATATCAAGGGAAACCTCCCGAAGGGCTTCGTCCCCATTTGCTGGATCCATTTGATAACTATATTTATTACCACCACCGAGATTCGCGCTAGATCCCACTGCATCGCGAAAGGGTCCATAAAAACTGGATGCGTATTTTGCGGCATAGGACAAAATGCGAGTATTAATATGTCCCTGTCCCTCCAACGCACTTCTAATTGAGCCAATTCGCCCATCCATCATATCCGAAGGAGCAACCACATCCGCACCGGCATCCGCATGGGAAATGGCTTGCTTGACTAATACCTCAACGGTTTGTTCATTGACCACATAGCCAGATTCATCGATTAAGCCATCCTGTCCGTGGCTAGTGTAGGGATCCAGAGCGACATCCGTTATGACACCCAACTCAGGAACTGCGTCCTTTATTGCTTTAATTGTGCGCTGAACGAGGCCATTTGGATTCCAGGCTTCTTCCGCCCCATCTGATTTTGCATTTGCGGGCGTCACAGGGAACAGCACCACCGCAGGAATACCCAAGCGGTGATATTCCCTACATTTTCCGACCAGAATATCCGTACTGACCCGAGAGACGCTTGGCATGGAGGGAACCGCCTCCGTTTCCCCAACACCTTCCCTGACAAACACCGGCTGGATAAGATCATTAGTGGTGACCCCGTTTTCCCGCATCAATCGTCGACTAAAGCCGTCCCGACGCATTCGTCTGGGTCGGGCATGGGGAAATACCGCTTGCTCTGGATGATCAACCATGGCTGTTTTGCTAATTAGGTATCGATGGGTCTAACGGGCTTTAGTTTTTCCTACTTCGGTTTTTTTGATTTCGATTTTTTTGACCCCGACGTTTTTGTCACAGCTTTCTTTTTAGGAGACTTTTTTGTCGATGCCTGCTTTATAGCCACTTTCTTCGTAGAGGCTTTCTTTGCCGATGCCTTCTTAGCCACCGCTTTTTTTGTCGTGGCTTTTTTGGCCGATGTCTTCTTCACTGCCACTTTCTTCGTGGCGGCCTTTTTTGTAGAGACTTTCTTTGCTGAGGTTTTTTTCGCTACGATCTTTTTAGTAGTGGTCCCTTTATTAGTAGCTTTTTTAGTAGTAGCTTTTTTACTGGTGATTTTCTTTGCTGCTATTTTCTTCTGTACCACCTTCTTCTGTACCACTTTTTTGGGGGCAGCCTCCCTTATAGGCGTCTTTTTTTCCACTTCCTGTCTGGCTTCCTGTTTTATCCTCCCGCTTTTCTTTCCGCTTTTTTTGTGGACTCATCCGAAGATTGCTGGACTCCGGCATTTTTCTTCGCACCAGCGGAAGAGGCTAATACAGCAGTTTCAGATTTTGTTTTTTTTACCGGTTTAGTACGACTTGACTGTGTTGTGATGCGATTTATTTGCCCTCCGGCAATGATAGTGGAATCGCCTTCATCGATGGATTCTGCTGCTGTCTCCAGTGTTTTTATCTCAAGAGGCCGGATCTCAATGTCGACAATATCACTTATTTTTTCATGAATTTCGGCGATATTGCCTTTTGCTGGCATATTCCGCAGTTTGTGTTGAGCTCGATAGTAAGTGATCAGTGGTGCCGTATTTTCATGGTAAATCGCGATCCTCACAGCCACGGTTTTCTCAGAGTCCCCTGATCGAGACACGAGTCTGCCACTACACACATCGCATTTGTTCCGAACTTTGGGGGTAGAAAAGTGCTTGTTATAGATTTGGCCACATTCCTCGCACCCGATCCTGCCAGTGATTCGTTTCACCAGGACTTCATCTTCCACACTGATATTTACCGCAACTTGCAGAGTTTTTCCCAAAAGTCCCAACAATGCATCAAGAGCCTGGGCCTGGGGAATACTCCTGGGATAACCATCGATAATAAAACCGCGCTTTGTATCCTTCTTTCGAAGCCGGTCCTCAAGCAATTTCAGGACCACCGCGTCATCCACTAACCTGCCGGCTTCCATATCCTCTCTAACGGACTTGTCCAACTGCTTATTAGCAGTGATTGCCTCCCTCAACAGATCTCCTGTTGAGATCTGTGGAACCCGATATCGATCAGCCAATAACTTGGCCTGCGTTCCTTTTCCAGAACCGGGTGCGCCTAAAAGTGCGATTCGCATAGCTTTTCGATCTCGATTACTTTTACTACGACAAATGGGGCGCAAAGACTAATCGTTGTTGCTCATAAGGTCAACCGCTCGTCCAAAGATTTTGCCAGGTATTAAACGTTCCAACAATGATAATTCAGGCTGTTGGACCCAGAAAATTAAACTCCTGGACCACGCTGATATAAATTTTTGGGTCGCTGATTTCAGAAAAAACACTTAACTATCATACTGTTTTAGCGTATTTAACCCAATTCACCTCTGGATCACCTCCGGCAAGAAACCATGGATTCAGAATGTTCTCTTTGTTGTATTCCAGTGGCTTTCCCATCACATCGACCATGCACCCTCCCGCCTCCACCAGCACACAATGGGCCGCGGCAGTGTCCCACTCCGAAGTTGGGCCAAGACGGGGATAGATGTCTGCTTCTCCTTCTGCAATCAGGCAAATTTTTAACGAACTGCCCATGCTCGCCACAGTCACCTGCCCCATGTCCTGCTCGAGTCTTTCCTGATATTTTTGAACATCCGGTCCGGCATGGGAGCGACTGGCAACCATGGTTACTCCCGCGGATTGGACTGATCTAACCGAAATAGGGCTTACATTACCGTTGGCCTGAGACCGAAATGCCCCTAATCCACGAGCGGCAAAATGGTTCACATTGCTTACCGGAGTGTGGACGACACCCAATACGGGAGATCCATTTTCGATTAAAGCAATATTAACCGTAAATTCACCGTTTCGTTTCACGAACTCTTTGGTTCCATCCAGCGGGTCAACAAGCCAGAATTTCTTCCAATCCCGTCTTTTTTCGACCACATCAGCTGAAGACTCTTCCGATAAAACCGGAATCTGGATCTCTAATTCACCCAAACGTCGTTCAATTAAACGGTGCGCCCGCTGATCTGCCATGGTGAGAGGGGAACCATCGCCCTTTGTTTCAACCTCAAATCCTTTTTCATACACATCCAGAATTTCCTTGCCTGCATCCACGGCGATATTAACAATTTCATTTAGTAGCGCTTCACTTAGAAATTCACTCATTCTTCTAACCTTTCAATCTTTCAGCCATTTCTTAACCAGGCACAATGCCAAAAGCACCCGGGGATCATTAATTTGATGATGATAGAGCAAATCGTCAATTTCATCGAACCTCCAGTTACTCTGTGCCAGTGGTTCAATTTCATCTCCTTGCAGCTTTTCAGGATAAAAATCTCTGGCAAAAAATAGATGCATCCTGAAATCACTGTAGTGAGGCACTCCATGCATTTCACGCACATAGGTTAGCTCATTCGCCCCCAGCCCCACTTCCTCTTTTAGCTCCCGCAATGCTGCCGCTTCGGGGCTTTCACCAAAATCAATGCGCCCTTTTACGAACCCTAATTCATATCTATCTGTACCAACAGCATATTCATGAACCATCAACAGCCCCTCATCTGTAATCGGTACAACCATTACAGCAGGCCCTGCGGTGGCAATGCGCTCAAAGGTAGCGCTTTTACCATTCGGAAACTGCAACTCCACACCCTCAATAGCGAGCAACTGACCTTTTGCAATGGTAGTGACGGACCTGATTTCCGGTTTTTGTTTCATAGCTGTTGTCGTTTTATAATCGGGCGCTAAGCTATCCCTTTAGCCGCGTATTTGCAACCCACCGAATCGATTAACTGGATTCGAATCGTTGAAACCATCGTGCTGCTGTCCGACTGCTAACTTCACTAGCCAAATTCCACTATCAACCTCACTGCTAATCTCGCCGCCAACCCCACTGCTAATCTCACTGCCAACCCCACCGTGAAAAAGCCGAATATTAACTGGAACGAAATCGACAATGTTATTTTAGACATGGATGGGACACTGCTCGATCTAAACTTTGACAATCAATTTTGGCTCCATCACGTTCCAGTTTGTCATGCGCGCCGCCATGGAATCAGCAAACAGGCATCTTTGGATATTATTTTGCCCCGAATGCAAAAAGTGCGAGGATCACTGGATTGGTATGACATCCATTATTGGTCCCGGGAACTGGGACTCGATATACTCACACTTAAGCAGGATTTGGTTAATCTAATCAAAATCCGCCCAGGGGTTCATGAATTTCTCAATGCACTCAGAGAACAAAACAAGACCGTTTGGCTCGCGACAAATGCACATCATGAGACGATCCCGGTCAAACTTGACCGCACAGATCTTTGGTCCTATTTTCACCAGATCATCTCTTCCAGCGAAGTAGGGTTCGCTAAGGAGTCTACGAATTTCTGGTATCACGTGAATAAGCGCCACCCGTTCAATCCCCAAAAAAGCGTCTTTATCGACGACAACCTAGCCGTCTTACGGGTTGCCAAACGATATGGAGTACGGCACCTGCTGGCCATTGGACGTCCGGATTTATCCGGCGAAGAATTGATACAAAATGAATTCCCAACCGTTGATCACTTTCATGAAATCACTCCTTTGCCCAATCGCCCATAATTTGATTTGATGAGATGGAAAAACAATCCCCTTTAGTAATTTATAACCACCATCTGAAAGGCAAGGCCCTAATTGAAGATACATCCCAGGCCGCGGCAATTGGTCGCCTTGATCGGATCTATTGGGAAGTTCAGGAAAGAAAAAGAAGTGGAACCGGAATATTCAATCGACTTTTTAAATCCAAACCACCTCCCATTAGAGGGTTGTACCTATGGGGAGGGGTTGGTACTGGCAAAACCCTGCTCATGGACATTTTTTTCGAGGCCCTTGGCAGCGATATCTGCCGAAGAGTGCATTTTCATCGCTTCATGCAAAATGTGCACGAACTAAAAACCGGGGTTAAAGACCAACAAAACCCCCTAAAGATCGTCGCCAGGCATTTCTCGAAACAACACCCGGTTTTATGTCTCGACGAATTCGCAGTTACCGATATCACCGATGCCATGATCCTCTCCGGACTTCTTGGCCATTTGTTCGAACAGGGCGTGGTACTAATCACCACATCCAATATAGAAATCAAGAACCTCTATCTCCATGGATTACAAAGAGATCGCTTCCAAAGCGCCATTCAACTGTTACTGGAAAACACTCAACAGATCAACGTGGATAGTGGACAGGATTATCGACAGCGGTATCTTCTTCAGGACGACATTTATCACTGCCCGCTAGGCCCCGAGGCCGACCAGGCCATGGATGCAGCATTCAAACAACTATCTGGCCTTTACGGAGAAAACGGAAAAGAAATCACTCTGTGTGGGAGAAGCGTAGAGATCATCGGCACAGGATCAGGGGTTATCTGGTTTGAATTTGAATCCCTGTGCCAGACTAATCGATCAAAAATGGACTACATCGAACTATCAAAACGCTTTCACACAATCCTGCTTGGCAACATCCCCATTCTCGATAAAAAAATGGACGATCCAACACGACGGCTTATAGAGCTCATTGATGAACTATATGACAGAGGCGTCAACCTGATTGTTTCCGCCGCCGAAAAGCCTGAAAAGCTTTATGTCGGCAACCGGTTAGCGATCCCGTTTAAAAGGACCGTTAGCAGACTTCAGGAAATGAGCTCTCCAGAATATCTCTCCAAACCTCATTTGCAATAAATCCAAAGCATACGGGAAATGAGGGAAGCGGACATCGTGGTTTTATCAGGCAATTAGCAATTTCACCCTTCTCAACTGAGCACCGGGAAATCTCTTCAACCCTTAATCTTCAGCCCTCAAAAAGTGTCCGTTTTGTGCGTTTTTGCACAGAAATTTATTTTAACTGCCTTTACCTTCTATTACGCCCTCTAAAAGCACCGGAAATAACACTCATGCAGAACATAAATGAAAAGCATGGTGCCAATAAGCTGGATCAGCGTTTTAGGCGTATCTGGTTTTACGGGGGTATTTAAAAAAAGCGGCCACAAAACGGCCATCCAATTAAGACATAACCAAACCAGGAGGTTACGCATGTCAAATCATAGACAAAATAATGGACAAAATAATGAACGGCGATCATCGAGGGTATCGCCGTTAAAACACCTACTCCAAATCCTCATTGTAGCCATTTCCTTTCCCTTTTTTTCCACTACCGCTCTAGCGGAAAAAATCAATTTGAACCTGGCCAATGCAGAAGTACTGCAATACATACCAGGTATTGGGCCGGACAAGTCCAGAAAAATCATCAAGGAAAGAGAAAAAGTAGGTCAATTTAGCGACATCGAACAACTACTTGCAATTCCGGGCATTGGGGAAAAAATACTTCAGGCTCTTATTCAATATGGATCATTGAACGAGGGAGTATCAACCCTAAGTGAAGAAATGAAAGAAAACTCTCCCAGCAACTGAAGTCGAAGTTAACGTTAAAGCAAGAATTGGATTAACACAAAAGTTTAAAAACGCCCCGAATTAGCTGGTCGAACCGAATACTCTACTGAACTGATTATTACTAAAGCAACTATTCAGGTTGTTGAGATTAAAGATCAATGACCGCTGTCCCACAATGGAATGGAATAATCAATTATCGATGCAATAATCAGCTCAGTAGAGATTCAGTAGAGATTGGGAAGCTTTCCATAATCTGATTACGTCTAATAAAACCACTAATCGATAAGCATGAGTATGCCTCGTTATACGGCCCTATTTATATATACCTAATGGGTCCTCCGGATCAATTCCATCCATAAACACTTTGCTTCTGTCACTGTCTGCTACCTGATACACCAACCCTAACCAATTGTTCACAATCGCTTTACCGGTATCTGACCACGTATTGTCAACAAGTTCTGTGATTTCAGCTTCCGGGAACATGTCGAGTTTTTCTGGATTACCGGACTCGGTTCCCAATTCTTTTTCAAAAACGGTTAATACGCTTTTCGCTCTGCTATCGAGATAACCCTCAGGATAGGGTGGATAGTCTTTTCGGGTTCCATCGACGAATCTATCCACTTCTCTACGGTATTCTTTAAGCAAACTGATAGCGTCATACTCCGGGTGGCCCTGGAAGAAAATGAATCGGAAACCATCCGGGCTAACCCCCAGATGCAAATCTGACTCTGCGCTTTCTGCAAGAACTTTAAGGCCGTTCCTACGAAACTGCTCAGAGTTGACTTCGTAAACGTGAGAGTGCGGTGCATCAAACCGGGTGTTGATATTAGACGTTAGGGGGTGGGCTTCGGTCGTGAGCCTGTTCGAATAAACACCCCATCGTTTTCTTGGCAGGGGATAACGCTTTATTCCCCAAAGTTGCTGCACGATAGCATGGGTCGCGAGACAGGAGCACATCACCGAACAAACATTCTCTTTGGCCCAATGAACCACCTCTTCCAGCGGTTTCCAAAAAGGCTCCTGGGTAATATCAGGTTGAGCGGGATTAGCACCGGAGAGAATGAGCGCATCGAGGCCTTCCAGTTTTAATTCATCAAAAGAACGATAATATTTTTCAATATGCTCCTTCGCAGCCTCACCCCGGGGAATCTCTGGAAAAGTAAACGGATGAACATGAAACTGGGCGATTCGATTACAGGCTCCAACCATACGTAAAAACTGACGCTCCGTGGCCTGTAACGCCGCATCGGGCATCATATTCAGCAAACCAATATGCAGTTCTCTAATGTCCTGGCTTTTCGCGCGCCCTTCAGGCAAAACCTCCTGTCCTTCCTGGCGAAGTCGATTGAATGTCGGTAGTGCACTATTTGCGATGAGTGGCATTGTTAGCGGGTCTCCTGGGAATTATTTCTTCAATCAGCCTGGCGTAATCACATCCAAGGTAAGGTGAGGCTACCATACTGACTCCTAAAATTGACCCATAAAATCAATGGAAAAAACCTTACCATCACCCCCCTTTAAGTCTCTCTACCCTCTTTAACCGGTGTAGCAACTGGCGTACCAACTGATTGAATCTTCGGTCCGGGAAGGCCGGAGCTTGTGTTTATCTGTGCTTGTATGTATCTGTACTTGTATTTATCTGTAAATGCTGGAACCTGATCTTACAAAATTACTAACACTGAGCCACTTAACCTGCAATGAGCCTTTCAACCTGCATTCTAATCCCCGTTTCTACATCGGCCCAAAATTCATCAGCATCATCCCACCTGGCCAATGGCTGGCCATCTGTGGGTAAGGCAGTGTGATTGCCAATCTGGTATTCATGCCAGTCAGCGGTAGCACGGATAATCACTGGAATAACAATATTTTTATTATCTTCATATTGTTTTAGTGCAACCTCCATTTCATGGCTGAAGCAATAATCAGAAACGATAAAGCTAGAGCTGATAAGTAGCACAACAATATCGGCTGCTTCTAGTTGTTGTAGGATTTTGTCATGTACCTGCTCGCCGGCTAACAAATGACGATCATGCCAGGTGTCCAGTTGAGGAAATCTGCGTTTGATGGCGTTCAGACGTTTTTCGAGTTCTATTCGGTAAGACTCGTCTTCGTGGGCATAAGAAATAAACAATTTGACGGTTTTACTCACAGTGTCTTTTTCCTCTAACAGACTGTTGATATTGTCTTTCTCTTCAAATTCAGGCAGGGCGTCACACTCAGAGTCCGCACCTCTTTGCAGGTACTCCTGATAACAGCGGTGTGGGCTAACATCCCGTATCAGTTTACGCAGGGCGTAGAGGAGCTGTTCCGGCTGCTGACTACGCAAATGAAAGGTTAATTGTCCCTGATTGGACGCTTCGCGATTGTTATAGGTGCATTCCAACAGTAGTTTGCCGTCCTCGGTATGGCAAAAAATGCCGTTGCGCCATGCTGTACCATTGTAAGTCTCACCAATTCGGATAATGATACGATCAATAATACTACGATGTAGGAAAGCATATTCAACATCAAATTGCCAATCGTTGTCGGTGCTTTGCCAGACAGAAGCGATATCGGAATTTTCAGGCAGTAGGGCTGGGACCACAAACTTACGTTTTTCAAAGGGTATTTCGTGTTTACGATTGGTCTCATAACAAATACCGCAATTGCGCATGAAGTCGAGATAAATTTCCCGTTCAGTTTCATCGGCGTCTGGCCAGAAAACCTGTGTGATCAGACCATCAAACTGCCCCCCCCCCCATTCCTTCTAATCTTAGGCGGTGTTCTTTGGGATCGAATAGCTTGTAGACCGCTGTAATTGCCCAGTTCTGGTTGAGGATGATCTGATTTTTAAAGGCATCCTGACGGTAGAATACAATCCCCGTTTTATGCAAATAGTCCGCAAACCAGGCCGGATCGTTTATGCCTGCTTTGATACATAATTGTTTGAAATGTGCGAACGGAAGTTTCTTTTGTTGTTCTTTCTCCTTAAGTGTTTCCAGTGCGGTTTTTACCTGTAGCCATGAGGTGGGTAATGCCAGGCAGACTTTATGTTTCAGTTTGGCGATGACATCATTAAAAGCCCCATTCAGGATACCAAAGCGTTCGTACTTTTTTGCAGAGATTTTTAGATCTGCGAATATTTGTTGGTAGCCAGGTAAATCCTCTTTAAGTTCACCCGGCATTGAGGGCAGGCGGTCTGAGCGGTCAATCTGATTTTTGATCAGGACGATCTGGCTATTAGGTGCGAGGTCATGAATGGCTTCCAGCCAATAACTGACGGGGTGTCTGGTTTCATCCGGATGTTCTCCAGTTTCTTCTGCCCAAAGCAACAAATACAGACAATCATCAGATAAAAACAATCGATGAGTGGCGTGATAGATTTCCTGGCCACCGAAATCCCATAATTGCAGCGTGACAGGTTCAGTTTCGCCGTCCAGTGTTAGAGGAATATTCTTAAGCGTGATACCGTGGGTGGATTCAAAATCCTCATCCGGTGCGCGCCTGTTTTCCAGAGCGTAAGCCAACGTGGTTTTACCGACACGACCATTACCAACCAGTTGCACTTTAAGTTGATTGCATTGTTCCGTTCCGTTATCCAGGTCTAACCAGTAATTTCGGAGGCTTGTTGCACAATCTCCGAGTAAAACTTCTGATGGAATGCCATATATTGGATTAGTGTGGGTATATAGCGCAGCAAGTTGGTTTGTAATAATCAGCTTATAAAGTGGTGCCAGGTCGCTGATCTGGCTATCGCTACAGCGAAGGGACGTTAGTGCAGCTTGTTCAATTGCCTGTGGAATTTTTGTGCTTCTGTGCGGGGCTTTCGACGTAGCGATTGTAGGTGAAAACCAGGGATGAATTGAGTGATAGTTGTCATACCGAATTATCGGAAAAATGACAACTCAAAGCTCCTTGAATGCTACGCTGAACTGGCTTAACTTAGTGCCATTCGGGACAGACCACAATTATAGAATGTTGTTCTCACGCATGCGGAACTATTTTGTTAGAGTTAAACTAGCAGGAATGAGTTCACACTGAGCCAGAATTTAAATAAAGGGGAGATCAATGCCAGGAAGAGCAAGATTAGCGATGGGTGGTGTTCCGTGGCATATTATTCAACGAGGTAATAATCGATCTGCATGCTTTTTAATGATGCGGATTGCCATCGTTACCTGACTATCCTGTTTGATCCGTCCAAGGTGTCAATCAGCGAGTAAAATCACGCAAATGAGGTCAGCCACCGGGGACAAACATTACTTAATTCTGCTTAATTGTGGTCTGTCCACTTATGTGGACTTAAGTTTACGCGAAACATCTTAAGACCAATGGACTGTTTTTCCATCGCTCGTAAATCAAGGGGTTTTGTTTATCAGATATAGATACAACGATTGTTTGTTTATATTAAATTGACTTATATGATAAACAAATCCATACTCTTTGGTTCGTAAAAACAGATAGAGTTTAGCGATCAGTGGCATTATCGCCCTACATTCCAGAAGCACTCCCTTTATCCGGGTTAGATATAAAGAAGCTGATTTCCATCGTGGGGACGGCGAACGCTGCTTTGGCCCGGTATGATGGTTTGCTGCTGGGTTTGGTGAATCCAGCGATTATGCTATCGCCGCTAACGAACCAGGAGGCGGTACTGTCTTCCAAAATCGAAGGGACGCAGACAACGGTAGAAGAAGTCATGGGGCATGAAGCGGGAGATGAGTTCGATACTGAGAAAGAGAACGATATTCAGGAAATATTGAACTATAGGAGGGCGATGATTTTAGGACAGGAAGCGTTAGAGGATCGCCAACTTTCCTTACATCTCATTCAAAGCCTACATCAGCTGCTGATGACTAGTGTGCGAGGGGAAGATAAGAATCCCGGCGAGTTTAGAAAAGATCAGAATTGGATTGGTTCTCCTGGTTGTACTATCGAGGAGGCAACGTTTATTCCCCCTAGTCCTCTACAGTTACACGATCATCTGTTGGCTTGGCAATCATATATGGAAATCGGTGATTTTGACTCCATCGTCCAAACCGCCATTGTGCATGCTCAATTTGAGCTCTTGCATCCCTTTAAAGACGGTAACGGTCGGATTGGGCGGTTGTTGATTCCTTTGTTCCTTTACAGCAAAAAACAGCTATCCAGCCCGATGTTTTATCTCTCCGAATATCTAGAGCGCCATAGAGAAGAATACTATGCGCGGCTAGGAGGTATTTCTGAAAACAACGAATGGACCGAGTGGATCGTATTCTTCCTAAATGCAGTGACCGAACAGGCTCAGAAAAACATGGGTCGTTTACGATTTACCATAGACCTATACGACTATACGAAAAACCAGGTGAGAAAATTGACTCACTCTCCTCATAGCGCTCAAACGGTAGATACGCTGTTCGATAGACCGATTTTTACGATATCGGATTTCTCCAAAAGAGCGGATATCCCCAAGCCCACCTGCCACAAACTGATCAAACAACTTGAGGCAGAAGGGATTGTGCAAGTCATGAAACCCGGTGCAGGTCGTCGAGCAGCAATTTATATTTTTCCTGAACTACTCAACACATTGGAGGGACAGCAGGTTGTTTGAGTTTTACCCGTTGTGCATTTGGGAAAAGAAAAATAAAAAAGTAAGTTACTCATGTGGCGATAAGCCGTATATTGAGTGGATCACCACAATCTACGTCAATACCATGAGCAACTTACTCGATACTTATAACAAAATATTGCCCTTACTGCATTCATTGGAATCGGCGGATAACTACCTGAATCAGATCCGTGTACCGAAACTCAGCGACAAAGAATTGATCGCCCTTAATCTGAGTGCCGGGTTTCTCGGAATCGATTCAGAAAACCACCTGTTTCAGCTTCTTCCCAGTGAACTGGAAGGGAGGATAGAACGATCTGTGTATAACCGCCGAAGACGCCGATTGGCGGTCAAGATTGAACAGTTTCGCGGCACATTATCCAACCGCATTATTCCCAACGAGCAGTACCATATTGTCGACAGCATGCCGTTGCCTATCTGCCAGTTTTCGCGTGCGAGGCGATCTCGAATTTGCCGTCAGTTTGCCGAGTGCGCACCTGATTACGGGCATTGCGCAGCGCAAAAGATGACGTATTTTGGCTACAAATTACACGCCGTTTGTACGGTACAAGGTGTCTTTAAAGGATTCGACATCAGCCCGGCATCCACTCATGACATTCATTATCTCAATGATGTCAAAACACAATTCAGCCAGTGTGTATTGATCGGTGACCGAGGGTATATTTCTCGACAGTATCAGGATGATCTGTTTGAAGATAATGGGATCACTCTGGCCGTTCCCAAACGACGCAACCAGATCGACTATGCGCCTTATCCTCCGGTCTTGAGGAAAGCAAGGACAACGAATAGAAACGCTGTTTTCCCAATTGTGCGACCAGTTTCTGGTTAAGCGAAACTACGCTAAATCCTTTGAGGGGTTAGCCACAAGAGTTCTGTCGAAGTTGACTGCATTAACCCTGGTTCAATGGATTAATCAGGATCAGGGGAACAACATCAACAACCTCAAAATATCCATTGCCTAAATGCACAACGGGTGAGTTTTCTAAAATGAGTAGCAATAGAGTAGGAGCTAGCTAGATGCCGACGTTGGAATGGCTAGGTAAGAGTGAGGCGGTTCGGACAGCGCAGTCAGTGCCGCATCGGTTGCTCGAACCTGTCCCGGAATTGAGCTATGGTGATCTGGATACAGATAATATGCTGATTCAAGGGGATAATCTGGAAGCGTTGAAGTCGTTGATTCCGCTGTATGCTGGGAAGGTGAAGTGTATTTTCATTGATCCCCCTTACAATACACGAAGTGCATTTGAGCACTATGACGACAATCTCGAGCATAGTAAATGGCTGAGCATGATATATCCGAGACTGGAGTTGTTGCGAGAGCTTTTGTCGGAGAATGGAAGTATATGGATTTCGATTGATGACCGCGAGGCTCATTATTTGAAGGTTATTTCCGATGACATTTTTGGTAGGAGCAATTTTATAAACGATTTAGCTTGGCGCGCTGCAGATTCTTCAAATAATGATGCGAAGCAGTTTTCCCTTGATCACAACTCAATTTTAGTCTACTCGAAAAGCATCGGATGGCTGTCGAATGCTCTCGAAAGAAAAGAGCAAGATAATTCTCACTACAAGAACCCAGATAATGATCCCAGGGGGCCTTGGTTTTCGGGAAATATTTCGTCACCAAATCCCCGAGAGAACCTTAAGTATCCTGTAGTAGCTCCAGATGGGAACGTGATTAGCAGTCCAACAAACGGATGGAGATGGAGTAGGGAGCGGATTAAGCAGTTAATTGATAGCAACGAAATAGTTTTCTCTCAGGAGAATAAGCGAATTATAAAAAAAACATATTTGTCAAATCAGAAAGGTCTGGCGCCATCAACTATATGGTCGGACGTACATGACACTGGTCACAATAGACAAGCCAAATAAGAACTTAAAAAGTTGTTTCCGGCTATTGAAACAGCTGAATTGTTTAAGACACCGAAGCCAGAGAGATTGGCGAGAAGAATATTGGAGATAAGTACTCTTCCTGGAGATTGGGTTTTAGACTCCTTCCTCGGCTCTGGTACAACCGCTGCCGTCGCCCACAAAATGAATCGCCGCTATATCGGTATAGAAATGGGCGATCACGCTGTTACACATTGCCAGCCTCGCCTTAAAAAAGTCGTTGATGGTGAGCAAGGTGGTATTTCCAAAACTGTGAATTGGCAAGGTGGAAGTGGGTTTCATTTCTACAAACTTGGGGTTCCGGTATATGACGAATATGGTGTGATCAACCAGGAAATTGATTTTAAAACCCTCGCTCAACATATCTGGTATCTGGAAACCCGACAACCACTGACACGTGCGATTGTTACTCCTTATCTGGGTGAACATAATGGTGTTGCGTATTACTTACTTTACAACGGAATTTTAGGAGATAAACGACCTCATGGGGGCAATGTCCTGACCAGTCCAGTATATGGGTTATTGAAGGCGTTCGATGGACCCAAGGTGGTCTACGGCGAGACGACACGAATGGGGCAGGCTCGGATGAAGGCGCTGAATATTTTGTTCAAACAAATCCCCTATGACGTTCGAGCACGCTGATGTTTCGTCTTAAAACCTATCAACAGCGGGCATTGGACGCCCTTAATCTGTTTTTGCAGGAGGCCCGGTTAGGCAAAGCTACTGCTGCCTTCGCATCAGTGCGTCGGTCTCTAGGTATTAATGATCCGCTCCCCTATCGACACTATAGCTTTGGCGAAACGCCCTATGTCTGCTTGCGTCTTCCAACGGGCGGCGGAAAAACGGTTTTAGCATCTCATACGATTAGAGTCGCGACACGAAGCTACTTGGAGCAGGAATTTCCTATGGTATTGTGGTTAGTACCCACGAAAACTATTCGACAACAGACGTTGGAGGCACTAAAACAATCAGGGCATCCATATCGCTTTGAGCTGGATAGAGCTTTTGATCATCAGGTTCGTATTTTGGATATCGATGAGGTCAACCAAATACGCCCTCAAGATATTGGGTCTAAGACGATTGTCGTGGTCAGTACCATGGCAAGTTTGCGAGTAACCGAAACTAACAAACGAAACGTGTATGCTTACCACGAAGATTTTGAGCCACATTTTGCGAAGGTAGATAAGAATGATTCAAGGCTTGAGCGAGTGAGCGAGGCGGATATACAGGAGAATGGATTGTCCGTGAGTGATGTTGGGAAGGTGAAATATTCTTTTACCAATTTGTTGGCGCTGAATAATCCACTGGTGATTGTTGATGAAGCCCATAATGCACGGACTTCATTAACTTTTGAGACCTTGCAACGGGTGCATCCGGCAGCAATCATCGAATTTACTGCGACTCCAGACATCAGCGCGACCTCAGCAAGCAATGTGTTGTTTCATGTGTCCGCATCGGAACTAAAAGCAGAGGAAATGATTAAGCTCCCGATTATGTTAACGGAACATGATCACTGGCAGGAAAGCGTTCGCGATGCGGTGTTGACCCAGAAAAAGCTCTTAACCGAGGCGCGAAAAGAATCGGAGTATATTCGCCCTATTGTGTTGTTTCAGGCTGAACCTAAAAACGGAACGGTTACTGTGGGGGTGTTGAAAAAATTCCTGCTAGAAGATTTGCAAATTAGAGAGGACGCCATCGCTATAGCGACAGGCTCACAAAGAGAACTGGACGGCATCAATCTGTTCGAGCGTAGTTGTCCGATTGAACACATTATTACTATAGAGGCATTGAAAGAGGGTTGGGATTGTTCATTTGCCTATGTTTTCTGCTCCGTAAAACCGGTTCGTTCCTCAAAAGACGCGGAACAATTGTTAGGGCGGGTTCTTAGAATGCCTTACGCTAAGAGACGGGAGCAAGAAGCGCTGAATCGTGCTTATGCGCATTTGTCCTCAAGCAGCTTCTCTCAGGCAGCCCAAGAACTGACTGACAAGTTGATCAGCATGGGGTTCGAAGCAGTGGAGCTTGCACCGAATATTCAACCTGGAAGCTCAGGCCAGCAAGATCTCTTTTTGCCGGGAGATCACGACCTGGATGAATACATCGCTGAGACGCCGTTGACGTTGGAGCTGCCTGGAACTGAGGCAATCCTCGAAGTCGCCGAAAAATTAAGTGATGATGTTTCAATTGAGGAACACGGAGAGGGGGTGAAAGTAGAAGTCAGAGGATTTGTTAATGATGATCGCTCCCGCTCTCTGGCTGGATTGTTGAAGGGTAAAGAAAAGAAATATGTAGCTGCGGTAATTGAGCAACATAACCTGCGCCTTACTTCAGCAAAATCACCAGCAGCTAGAGGGACAATATTCGCGCCGATTCCCCAGCTCTGTCTAATGATTCAAGATGAATTAGAGCTGCTGGAGAAAGGCAGTTATCTCAACCTATTCGAGTGGTCGTTACTCGATTACCCAATTGAACTCTCTCAGTTTCAGTTAAAAGAGTCCGCTACGACTTTCGAGGTGAATATTGAAGATAAGAAAGTTGCCTATCAGATCGCGGAAGAACGAGTGGTCTACAATTTGAATCTAGTTGATTCAGGCGTTTCGGAAAATAATTTGGTCAGATGGTTGGATCGAGAACTTCGACAACCGGATATCAGCCAGTCAGATCTGCTGGCCTACTTGCGAAAATTGGTAACCCACCTGACATAAGACAAAGGCTTTCCCTTGACCGGACTAATTCGTAGCCGGTTTATGCTTGCTAAATGTATTTCTAATCACATTAGTACTGTAAGGAAGAGGGCAGCGGAACGAGGATTTCAGGAAGTGGTTTTTCAGAATTCTGTTTCTATCGAAACGAGCCTTGAGCAGAAATTTGAGTTCTTTCCCGATGCCTACCCATCGAGGCCGCCGTATTATCAAGGCAGGTACAAATTCCAAAAACATTACTATCCAACGATAGAGGATCTTAAGAGCCAGGGCGAAGAATTTGAATGTGCTCAGACAATTGATCGTAATAGCCGAGTCAAACATTGGGTTCGCAATTTGGTGAATAGAGATAAAGCCTCTTTTTCTTTGCCGTTGGCCGGTCGAAATTTTTATCCTGATTTTGTTGTCGAACTTAATGATGGCAGAGTGTTAATAGTTGAGTATAAAGGCAATGTATATCGAACCAACGATGACTCGAGAGAGAAACATCTCATAGGAGAAAACTGGGCATTGCGGAGTTCGGGAAAGTGCTTGTTCCTGATGGCGGAGAAACAGAATCTAGAAGGTCTAGACGTTTACCAACAAATTGATAAGGCAATCTCTAACCCGTAGCTTGAGCAACCGCTGTCGGTGTGAGGATAAGTTCGATACAGCTATGCTTTGTTATGTAAAAGCGCAACGGACGTCCTCACTAATTTCTTGAAAAATAATAGTTAAACCTATGAGCATTGCTCCCATAATCCATTGGTCGTATTTCAGCGGGAACAAACTAGAACCAAAATCCGGAAAATGATCGCTTGTGGCAAATGGGAAAAGCTGGCCCTAAGAAGCCGTACAGGTTCTGGCCAGGCCGCTCAACCAAAGAATATCTATAACAGTTGCAGCACACAGGATTAGCAAAGAATCGATACTTGTTATCCTTTTTCGATAAACACACAATTAATATCGAACCTTGTATTTTTGCTTATCAGACCAAGTTCCAACATTTACAGTTTATCCATTGCCGTGGGATCAAATTTGGGATTCACTGACCAGATCGATAAAATCACTTTCTTCACGCACCTGAAATAGAGCAGTTGCTTCTACCATGTGACCATGACGTTCGGCGAGGGATTCATATTGGGACTTTCGATACTCAATAACCTTGGGAAATACCCATTGAACGAATTCGTCCGGGACCATGTCTTCGGTAGTTTTTAAATTATTGGTCTCAAGGTATTCGTTGAGATTTCGATCCAGAAACTTTTCTTCATAATAAAGGGGTTTTGGGCATTCTATGGATCGCCGGATAAGCGTATTTTCCATCGTCTCGCTTGCTCTTAAATACAAGACAACCGTTTTGGATGACAAGTCGCCCCAGCACTCACTTTCACTTAATCCGCAAATACTCCCACCTGCATCATTAAGAAAATGGGGATATCCATATATTTCTCTGGCTTTCACCATAAATGCACTAACGTCCCGCATCGCATTGACTTCTGCGACACGAAACAGACGTTGTCGATACTTAAATTCTTCCACACTGAGGCCACCCATCTCGGAATTCCCGATTTTTCCGATATAGTTACTAATGGGGTGTAGGTGTTCCAGAGTAATGTTATTACGAATATAAATTGAATCGCTACACAAAAGGTCACGTAAGAAGGGATGTTCCATCGCCTTTCTTTTGATTTCGTCGAGAATCGGTTCATCAAGATATCTGGTACCGATTCGATAATCCCCGGAATAATGAAACCATTTGTTGGTTGGTAGTCTTGAAGCAAGATGCGTTTTACCTACCCCGGACATACCCAGCAGTGTGACGGCTTTATTGGACCAGTCCTTGAATTGTTTACCGGGCTTTTTCATGAATAAAACTGAAGCAGAAAGGGAAGTTATTTTAGGTCGCGATTCTACATGAACACCAGTATCAAAATAATACCCAAAAAAAGCCGATAGATAACGAAGGGCATCAAGCCCACGCGATCAATAAATCGCAGAAAGTAATGGATACAAATGAATGCGAAGAGGGCGGATATCATGATAGCAAAAATCAATAGCGGTATATCAATCGAATTATTTCCCTGTCCAAGCAGCTTTCTCCCCTGCCAACCTCCCGCCAACAAAATCACCGGAATCGATAGCAGAAATGAGAATCGTGCTGCCGCTTCACGGGTCAACCCAACCGCCAGACCGGCAGAGATGGTAATTCCAGAACGCGAGGTTCCGGGAATTAGCGCAATGGCCTGGGCAAAACCAATAATGCAAACATCCCGCCAGCCCACTGAATGGATATCTCGTACACGTTTTCCGTATCGATCAGTCAGCCCAAGCACAATACCGAAAACAATGGTCGCGATAGCAATGGGAATGGGATTTCTAAATACATCATCGATCAAGCTTTCAAACAGCACTCCCGCCACTCCAACAAATACCGTGGCAAAACCGATGGCCCAGGCAAGCCGGCTATACACCGTAACCGGGCCTCCGAGAAGAGACCTGGCCCAATCTGTTACCAGCAGCAAAACCTCTTTTCGAAAATAAAACACAACCGCAATCAACGTTCCAACATGCACAGCAACATCAAACACAAGCCCCTGATCTTCCCAGCCTAATAAACTGGGAAGCAGTATAAGATGCCCCGAACTCGATATCGGTAGAAACTCGGTAAGCCCCTGGAGTATGGACAACCAGAACGTTTGTACCCAGTCACCAATGGCCTGATTATTGATAGCCTGATCACTGATAACTTGACTACTCATAGCCTGGCTCCATGGTCCTGTAGGGAGAATCCGGTTAGTTGATCCAAAGAACCTGCAGACAGCACCATCACTTTGAACAATTCTCCCATTTCGTGAGGTAGGGTTAGCATTTTTATTTGACGTGTTAATTCAAAGTATTTTTTTGAATCGGATGACAAACTATCCTGACGGGCAGCCAGATAATCGAGAATCCCCAATGAAAGCAAAAACCCACCCTGAGGAGAATAGCCACTGAGTGTTAGCCCCACTTCTTTTCCCGCTGCAGCGACGGCACTGAAATCGATGTGTGCCGTGATGTCCTGAAGTCCAGGATAAAAAAATGGATCACTGTGAGCCTGATGACGATAGTGACACATCAGCGTTCCTTCTTTGCGGTCGACGTGGTAGTACTCTCTCTCGGGGAAACCGTAATCGATCAATAACATCGCTCCCCTTTTGAGCTTCTCCCCCACTGAACGCACCCAGACTTCCGCCTGAATCCCTATTTCGCTTTGATAACCTACTGGCAACCGATGGGAGGACAATCGAGCCTGATACTCATCAGCAAGGGCATGATTGGATCTTTTCCATGTCAGGCCCTGCTCATCAATCCCAACGCCCATTTCCATCGCTTTACCATTTTCAACAATCTCAAAACGTTTAACCGGCAACGCGTCTAACAGCTCATTAGCAATTACCACCCCCTCGAAGCCAGATTCCGGCAATTGCGCTAGCCAGCTTACTTTGCATGCGTATTTCAGTCCAGAGCGATTGACTGCCTCTCTCTGGCGATGTTGTAGATCATCGCTGGTTTCGACAATCCAATATCGATCAATTCTCAAATCCTGCTTTTCCATTTGCCGTAGAATCCCTACGACCAGTTGTCCATCACCTGCACCAAACTCGATAATGATCCTCTCCCCTATCACGTTTTCGTCGTTTAGCTGCACCTTTTCACGGTTGCTGGAAAGCGTCGCGCTGCCGGGCTGTTTGCCTCCATGCTCAAGCTGCTGAAAGATTTCATCACATTGGCCCGCGAGTGCGAAAGCAAAAAAGTCACCCAACATTGGAGCCGTGACGAAATCACCGTCCTCTCCAAATTTTTGCATCCCCCCAGAATAGTACCCAAGATCCGGGGTATAAAGCGCCTGGTTCATAAAATGATCGAAACCGATCCAGCCCCGATTCTTTTCGATGTCGGCTTTAACGTCACAAATCAATTGATCAGAACGTTTTTGCAAAACAAGAGGTGGATCAGCTAACATGGGGTTAGAGAATAGGTGGTTTGGCGAAAAGATATTGCTTACGTTAAATGTTGAACTGAGCAATGAGATACCAGCCTCAAAAGTAAGCCCTGAAAATAAACCCTAAAAAATAAAGTCCGAAAGACGAGCCCGAAAGACGAGCTAGAACTATTGGATTCTGGCGTTTGAATCTAGTGCCAAATAATTTAGTGGCAAATAATGCCAAAGTCAGCCAGAATTTCGACCCGCTATTATAGTAAAAACAGGCAAGGAATACCCGAACCAGAATTTTCCGTTTTTCCGTTTGCCAATACGAATGCAAGACTAATACCAGATTCACTCCTTTGAATAACTTTGATAGACCTCAGCATGGGTGTACTTAAAAATAAAGTCATACTAATTACCGGCGCAGCAAAGCGAATTGGAGCATGTACTGCCCGTTTATTGCATGCCCAGGGAGCGAATCTCATTTTGCACTATGGCAACAGTGAAGAAGCAGCATTAAAGTTACAGGAAGAGCTATGCAACCAACGGGCTTCCTCCGTTCGATTGATAAAGGGCGACCTTGCACATATAAACAAAATCAAGATTTCAATCAGGCACACACTGGGTGAGCTGGGTCGACTGGATGCCTTGATCAATAATGCCTCCAGCTTCTTTCCAACTCCGATAGCATCCACCACGGAAGATCAGTGGCAAAAAATCTTCGACGCAAACCTAAAGGCTCCATTTTTCCTCGCTCAGACTACGGCA
>JAALKB010000276.1 GCA_011088265.1 Gammaproteobacteria bacterium | reverse complement strand
TTAAGCTATTTGCACTGGCGAGCAGCGGTGGAGAAGCAAAGCACTTTATTGATCAGGGGTTGGTCAAGGTCAATGGTAAGGTGGAAACTCGCAAACGCAGGAAGCTGCTTGCGAATGACGAAGTTGTTTTTGCGCAAAATCGGATTGCAGTATCCAATTCCGAAGTTAACGCCCAAATCCATGGTGATTCTGAAATGGTGGGGAGAAACTGAGACCGGATTAGTTTTTCGCTGAGCTCAATTTTTCTATCTCCTGGTGGTTATGATTAAGAACCAGAGCCAGAACCAGAACCACAGGCCGGACAATTTGGATTTTTGGGTAAACTCATCTTCTGCCATTCCATATACTGGGCGTCGAACAACCAAAGCGCTCCATGAAGTTGTCCTCTTCCAAGTAATATATTAATTGCCTCCAGTGCCTGCATGGTGCCGATTACGCCCACTAATGGTGCAATCACTCCTTCCATGGCACAGGTTGCTGCTTCTACTTCCTTATTAGGATATAAACACTGATAACAGGGGCTGCTGGGTTCCCGAGGGTCGAAAGCTGTCACTTGTCCCTCCCAACGAATGGCTGCTCCCGAGACCAGTGGTGTCCTGGTCCGAAGAGATACTTCATTCAGCTCGAACCGGCTGGGAAAGTTATCAGTACAGTCAATCAACAGGTCCATATTTTTTGTTTCTTTAAGCAAGTCCTGATATTCAAGTACATAGTTAAGTGTTTTTACTCTGGCTTCGGAATTAATTGCGAGTATTGATCTAGCTGCAGATTCAGTTTTTAATTCGCCAATATCGGCTTGGCCATGAATAATCTGTCTTTGCAGGTTTGAGTCGTCTACCTGATCAAAATCGGCGATGGTCATGTGGCTGACACCGGCAGCAGCAAGATAAAGTGCTACCGGTGACCCAAGACCGCCCATTCCCAGAATAAACACCCGGGCATTGGTAAGTTTAAACTGACCTTCCTCACCCACCAGAGGTAAGGTGATCTGTCGGGCGTAGCGTTCTCGAAATTCGATTGATGTCATGGGTAGAGGCTGCAGGTAAATGTGTGGAGTGAATGCTTCGGGCGCATGGAGTTTGTGAAAATGCCGGGTAAGCGGGACGGATCGAGAATTGGAATTGGTCATTTTAAACCAAAACCAGATTTTGACCTGCTTTTTCGAGAAATGTGAATCGTTCTTTGAGGCAGGGTTGAGCCTTCCTGTCATGATACATTTCGGCTTTTATCCAGGAAATCTACAGCAGCCGTGAACTGTCATTTTAAGCAAGAAACAATCAACGTCAGTGTAGTAGAAACCCTCAAGAGCCCCGTTATTACGGGTATTTCGCACCTTGATTTTAGTGCTTTCACATCTCAATCCGATTCCCGCGGGCTGGTGCGCAGGTTCTCCACGGTGGAAAAATGAAAATCTCTGGTCAACACCGACTATCCATGCATTATCGAGCAGTTTGGTCATCGCTGAATGATCCTGATGTTTTACAGCGTTGTATCAAAAGTTGTGACTCTGTTGAAAGAATCGACGTTGATCACTTTTTACTCAAATTCACAATCAGGATAGGATTGCTCAGGAAGAAGCTTGTTGCCGATATTAGAGTAATTGAAAGTGATCTGCCTCAATATTATTCCCTCATTGTGGAGGTTGATGCAGGGTTAGCTGGAAAAGTTAGCGGCCAAACTGAGGTTGAGTTAGTGGATGAGGGTGAACACACACAGCTAAACTATGATGCAAATATCCAGTTGTCTGGTTGGCTCGGAAGGTTGGATCTGCCTTTTCTCAAAGATACGGCCAGGCGTCAAATGCATCGTTTCATCGAAAACCTGGTGTTGGTTTCCGTAGAAAAAGAGATTGTTAATGACGAAGCTTGAGGGTAACTTTTCATTGGTGGGAACAGGTAGGTAGTGTAGAATTCCTGCCGGCTTTTTGGTGCTCTGTATTGATATGTGAGTAACCTGGTGCTCTTGGTTGTATGAGTAAATGGGAACATGGGTCAGCGGGAGTAAGTGGGGGCGGGAGTCAGTGGGTATGAATAAAAATGCTCCTGCGCTTTTTTGGACAGGATGAATTTGGCAATCGATTAACGTTCCTGTTTGTATTCTTAATTTATGTTCTGTTTGTGTTTTGGGATTTTTAGATATGGCAACTAGTGGGTTGCCCAAAGGTTAGGTATAAGTGAAAACTCTGGTTGTTTGTTCAGGGGGACTGGATTCGGTCACTCTGGCCTATAAAGTGGCTGAAGAGTCAGAAGTTGATTCTCTGATGTCCTTTAATTACGGACAGCGTCATACGACGGAACTCGATTATGCCAGGCGCTGTGCTGAAAAATTATCGGTTCCCCACGATATTGTTGATATTCGCAGCATTGGCCAACTTTTAAGTGGTTCGGCGTTGACTGATAATATCGAGGTACCTGACGGGCACTATGAAGAGGAGAGCATGCGTGTGACGGTGGTTCCAAATCGTAACGCGATTATGTTGAGCATCGTTTTTGGTGCTGCGGCGGCAAGGGCCTGTGATGCCGTGGCGATTGCGGTTCACGGTGGTGATCATTTTATTTATCCTGACTGCCGTCCTGATTTCATTGATAGCTTTCAGAAGATGCAGGATCATGCACTTAATGGAGTCCATTCAGTTAAATTGTTGGCACCTTTTGTTAATATTGATAAAGCAGAGGTAGTACGACAAGGGGCGGCACTAGGTGTGCCTTTTATCGATACCTGGTCATGTTATCAAGGGAGTGGGCATCATTGCGGTCGATGTGGAACCTGCGTTGAGCGAAGGGAAGCGTTTGCCCTTGCCGGGGTAGATGACCCGACTCACTATCATGATGAAGATTTCTGGAAACAGGCCATTGCCCAATATGATCATAAGAGACCCTAGGGATTGTTGCCATTCGTAACATCCCTCGTACATCCTTGAGACTATTTTTTACCCTGACAGCGCCACCACTCGTCCTGATGGAACGATGATCGCTTCTCTTTGCGCCTTTGTCAGTACAAAATTACCTCACTTGGGTATTGCTCTGGTAAGCATCAACTGGTAAGCATCAACAACCCCGGGGCTCTTGGTGTCAGTTATTTATACCCGGTTCTTTCAGGCTCCCGGTTTATTTTTCGAAATTACGTCTGGGATAAATAAGGAATTCCATTTTTCTGCTTCCCACTAATTATGGAGCAACTAACCAGGCGTCTAGTTTAAGGTAAGCAAATTTAAGGCAAATACATGAGCGAGAATTCGATCTATCAAAACCTCACCCAGTTAGGTGGAAATACGGAACAGCCTGAAAGCCCAGAAGAGGCTGTGCTGGAGGCAGTGCAAAATCCCCAGGCAGATGTGGATTATGTTATTCGCTTTACTGCGCCAGAATTTACCACTTTATGTCCCATGACAGGACAGCCTGATTTCGCGCATCTGGTTATTGACTATGTTCCCGCAGAAAAACTAGTCGAAAGTAAATCCTTAAAGCTTTTTTGACTTCCTTTCGAAATCATGGTGCTTTTCATGAAGATTGCACTGTTTCCATTGCTAGGAGATTGATCGAGGAAATCGGCCCCAAGTGGTTGAGAATTGGTGGTTATTGGTATCCCAGAGGAGGAATTCCTATTGATGTTTTCTTTCAACAAGGCGAATTACCTGCTGGAGTCTGGCTTCCGGAACAGGGTGTCTCAAGTTATCGGGGTCGGGGTTAGCCAATGCATTTTAAAAGCGTTGTTCTAGTATAAGGATATGTCTGAAAAACTATGCAGAGATCGCTTTTTGAGATTTTGGCCGCTCAATGAAGTGGTCTGCTAAGTAGTCGTCCCTGAAGAACCCGAAAAGGCTACATATCCAGTATAAACTGGAT
>JAALKB010000040.1:10719-25745 GCA_011088265.1 Gammaproteobacteria bacterium | reverse complement strand
GCACTGTCTCGGTGCCTGGAATCGCAGGACTTAACGCGGCACAAAAGTGGTTTGCGCAACTTGGCGAAGAACAATTTTCCGACGGCAAGACCCGGTCTCACCGGGAGCTATGTGTCGCTGCATTGTCACATATCGAAAAAAAGGAAGTGTCTCATGTAAATATGCTCGCAGATGCTTTCAACGCCATGGAAAACATCAATGTGTACGGGCCTAAGGGTGATAGTCCGCGGGTCGCCACACTGTCCATCAATGTGAATGGCCTGCCTGCGGACCAGGTTGGCACCATGTTGGATGCTGATCATTATGTTTGCGTCAGAGCAGGGTTGCACTGTGCGCCATGGGTGCACGAGGATGAAGGTACCGTTGAACAAAAAGGAACAGTGCGGTTCTCTCCTGGGTATTTCGCAGATGATGATGATTTAAATCAGGCAGTCGAGGGAATCCGCGATATTGCTGAAGGATAGATTTTACCCTGGTGAAGTACAGTGAGAAGTACGCGGAGAAGAATATTCGTTCCTCTGGCGCGAATGTCAAATATCATAGACCGCTGGCAGTACGAAAGAAAATCATTTAAAAACATGAGTGTGGACGTTAGAATTTAACTTTAATGGCTTGAAAGGTTGCTACGAGGCTTTGACTCGACCTAACGCTGTGTCAGTCATAGTCAAATGCACATGCCAAATCAACTTTGTCACTTTTTTGGATAGAACGAATGCGTTATTACGAATCGATTATCGACACCATTGGTAACACCCCGCTAGTTAAACTGAACTCAGTCACCAAGGGCATTAAAGGAACGGTGCTTGGAAAAGTAGAATACTTTAATCCTGGTAACTCCATGAAGGATCGCATGGCTGTCAAAATGATTGAAGACGCGGAAGCTCGAGGTGACCTCAAACCCGGAGGAACAATTATTGAGGGGACATCGGGAAACACAGGAATGGGCCTTGCTCTTGCCGCCATTGCTAAAGGTTATAAATGTGCCTTCACGCTGGCAGATAAACAGTCCCAGGAAAAAATCGACATTCTCAAGGCCGTCGGTGCGGAGGTTCATGTTTGTCCCACTTCTGTGGCTCCTGAAGACCCCAGGTCTTATTATTCTGTCGCCAAGCGGTTAAATGAGGAAATTGAAAATTCATACTACCCTAACCAATACGACAATCTGTCAAACGCCCAGGCCCATTATGAAACCACTGGGCCTGAAATTTGGCAAGACACTGACGGACGTGTCACCCATTACGTCGCCGGGGTAGGCACCGGTGGTTCGATGTCCGGAGTGGCCAAATATCTCAAAGAAAAAAAACCCGATATTGTTACCGTCGGCATCGACACTTACGGGTCGGTTTTTAAAAAGTACAAGGAAACCGGCATATTCGATGAAAATGAGATCTACCCTTATCTGACCGAAGGAATTGGTGAAGACATCCTACCCGCTAATGTTGACTTCTCTGTCATCGACCACTTTATTAAAGCTACCGATAAAGATGCAGCCATTATGACCAGACGACTCTCCCGAGAGGAAGGTATGTTCGTCGGTTGGTCATGCGGTTCCGCGGTTTGGGGAGCCCTTGAATGGGCCAAAGACAATCTCAAGGAGGATGATGTCATGGTAGTCATTCTGCCCGATCATGGTACACGCTATTTGGGAAAAGTCTATAATGACACCTGGATGAAAGACCACGGTTTTCTCGAAGAACGGGAATACTCTTCCGCAAAAAGTATTATTGGCAAACAAAGCGGGGAGAATGCATTGAGTACCATCAATGAAAATTCACTGGTATCGGAAGCGGTTTCTCTGCTCACATCTTCAAGCATCTCTCAAATTCCCGTGGTTAGTGACGCCGGAGATTTTGTCGGCAGCCTCTGCGACAGTAGTTTGCTTTCTCAACTTATCACCGAACCTTCCTTAAGGGAAAAGGCAGTTTCCGAAGTGATGCAAAAACCGTTTCAATTTGTGCCAGCCGATACGACCATGGATGTTTTATCTTCCATGATTTCCCGGGAAAACCCAGCCGTCATGGTCCGGGATGACGAAGGGCTGCCGAGAATTATCACTCAACATGATTTACTGGAACTAATTGGAACCAGTTAGGACGCATCAATTAGCGTTAAACCAATTAACGTTAAACCTGGCGGAATTTGGCGGAATTTGGCGGAATTTGTATTCCGGAAATTGACACGGTACTTTTTATTCCTCCAGGTGGACGGTGTATGTAGGTTTATTCCGACCTGTCAACCCGACTATTATCCATTCCTGAAAATCCATGATGGATGCGGCATATAACCCCCTGGTAGAACAACATTTTTGCCGCTAGGGTTGCTGTACTTTGCATTGGTTAAGAAATTATAGCGATTACCTTCCAGTCTTCCCCACTTTAAAAGACAGTTAACTGGAATTGCGCACTCAGGAGCACTCAAGAAAACTCCAGGGAACTCAAGAAAATTAATAGGATTACTCTTTGTCTGGACCTATATCTACAGTGGACCCATAAATGAGCTTTTCTCAGTTACTATCGCCTTTCACTATTCGTCAAACCACCTTTCGTAATCGTATTTTTTCCACGGGGAACATGACCCGGATGACGAAAAACGGTTTACCCACCGAACAGATGATTGCCTATCATGAGGCGAGAGCGAAAGGCGGCGCGGGATTGATTATTCTTGAAGCGGCCCGGGTGCATGATTCCGCGTTATCAGATTCACCGGCGGTGGATGCGAGTACTGATCGGTGCATACCTTCCTATGCCAGCATAAGTAAAGCTATCCATTCTTATGGATGTCGAGTCTTTGGCCAAATTAGCCACTCCGGGAGAGCTAACGATCGGCGAAGAGGAGGGTTAAGAGATGTCCCCTATAGTGCATCCGCGACACCCGATGAACGCTTTCATAACATGCCCCGCTCCATGAGCGAAGTGATGATCTCCGATATCGTCAGCAGTTATGCAACAGCAGCGAAACGAATGGCTACAGCAGGGTTGGATGGAGTCGAAATCCCCGCCAGCCATGGGTTGCTTCCCGCTCAATTTCTTAACCCAAGGGTAAATATCCGATCAGATAAGTACGGCGGATCCCTGATCAATCGATTGCGATTTCTAATAGATATCATTCATGCAGTAAGAAACGAAGTTGGTGAGACCCTGGCATTGGGAGTTCGAATATCACTGGACGAAATGGAACACCATGGGCTTGACACCGAAGAAACAGTCAAAATCTGTACCCAACTTGACAGCCTTGCTGAACTCGATTATCTCAATATAACTGCGGGATCCATGGCCGGTCTTGGGGGGTCCGTTCACGTAGTTCCACCAATGATGATAGAACATGGATATACCGCCCCTCTTGCCGCAAGGATAAAAAAACTCATCAATAAACCTATTTTTGTTGCAGGCCGAATTAATCAGCCACAGATCGCCGAACAGATTCTTTCATCCGGACATGCTGATATGTGTGGAATGACCCGGGCGTTAATCAGCGACCCCGATATGCCCTACAAGGTGATGAATGATCAACTGGAAGATATTCGTGCCTGCATTGGCTGTAATCAGGCCTGCATCGGTCACTATCATCTCGGTACGTCCATATCATGCATTCAATTTCCAACCACGGGTAGAGAGTTGGCGTTGTCAATCCTGCCTACCCTCTCAACCAGGAAGCGGGTTGCGGTCATCGGTGGGGGACCTGCGGGCCTCAAAGCATCGATCACTGCTGCCCAGAGAGGTCATGATGTTACCCTTCTGGAGGCAAATTCCCGCCTTGGGGGTCAAGTGAACCTGGCCCAATTGCTACCTGGACGTGGTGAATTTGGCGGGCTCATCACAAACCTGGAGCGGGAAGCTAAAAATGCCGGTGTGAGTATTCATCTGAATAGTAAAATAGACAAGCAATGGCTTGAAGATAATACTCCGGATACGGTCATTGCAGCCACCGGCGCCACACCTTACCAGCCTGATATTCCAGGCGCTGAAGATGCTCATGTGATCGATTCATGGGATCTGCTACGCAAGAAAGAAAAGCCGGGGGTAAATGTGCTCATCGCTGACTGGCGATCAGATTGGATCGGACTTGGCGTCGCGGAATACCTGGCGAGAAATGGCTCAAGCGTCACCTTAGCGGTAAATGGAATGCATGCAGGTCAGGAGGTACAGTCCTATACCCGGGATCAATGGATCGGGACATTACACAAACTTGGAGTAAAAATTCTACCTTACATGCGCTTATATGGCGTTGATGCCCAAAGCGTCTATTTACAACACACCTTAAGCAATGAACCTGTCATCTGCGAGGATATTCATACGCTTGTACTTGCACTGGGTCACCAATCCAATACTGGCCTGGAAGTTATTCTGAACGATTTACAACTGGAATATTATCTCGCTGGGGATAACCTAAGCCCTCGATCCGCTGAAGAAGCGGTTTATGAAGGAATGATGGCAGGCATGAGAGCATAAGCTTAATCCAGCACCAACCTAAAGATGGAAACATAGAAATAACAGGAGCAGTGATGATCGGTATTTTGATGTTAAATACTCAATTTCCCCGAGTAGCGGGAGACATTGGAAATCCTGGAACATTCGACCATCAGGCGGTGTACCACCGGGTTGACCAGGCCATGGTAAAAACCATAGTCAGCAACCAGCCACTGTCGGAAACACTATTGGAAGAGTTCGTAAAAGGAACCCATGCCCTAAAACAGATGGGGGCCAGTGTTGTCGGCACTAGCTGTGGTTTTCTTGCATCGTGCCAGGCACGTATTCAACGTCGCACCGATATCCCGGTTATTACATCATCTCTGGTATTAATTCCCACTCTACAGACTCTCTTCGGAGATGACGTTATCATCGGAGTACTGACTTTTGATAACCAAAAACTCGGTTCGATCCACCTGGCCCTGACGGAAGAAAAAGAAATTAGTGCATCCATTCGGATTGCAGGACTACCCCAGGACGGAGAGCTTTATCAGTGCATAAAAAATGACCATCTAACGCTGGACACAAATCTGGCCTGGGGCGACGTTCGCGCGACGACGCAATCGATGGTTGCAGCCCATCCACAGATTGACGTATTGCTTATCGAATGCACCAACATTTCCCCTTATAAAGCTCGCTTAAGAGCGGAATTTGGGCTTCCGGTTTTTGATCTGGTCGATGCGCTTAAGTGGATAGATCAGTCGTCATCGTCTTGACATTGCCTCTGGAAGGAAGGTAGCGATTTGCGGAAATAAAGCAAGAATGACCACAGCAATAACCATTAGAAAAAACATGGGTGCAGCAGCTCTGGCTATAAACGCCATATCCTTGCCGGTCATTCCCTGCAGTACGAATAAATTGAATCCAACAGGCGGGGTTATCTGCGCCATTTCTACCACGACCATCAGAAAGATTCCGAACCAGATCATGTCAAAGCCTGCCTGTCTAACCAGTGGTTCAATTACTGCCATGGTCAGTACCACGGAAGAAATGCCGTCGAGGAAACAACCTAATATAATGTAAAAAACCATCAACGCAAAAATTAACATCCATGGCGATAGACTCAATCCACCTATCCATTCTGCAAGCGTTCTTGGCAGGCCCGTGAAACCCATTGTCAGGGATAAAAAGGTTGAGCCGGCAAGAATAAATGCAATCATGGCCGAGGTTTTCGTCGCACCCAGCAACGCTTCCATGAATGACTTTCTGGTTAAAGAGCGTTGCAAGGCGGAAAGGAGTAAGGCGCCAACTACACCGAGTACAGCGGCTTCTGTGGCCGTCGCAATTCCCGCATAGATCGAACCCATCACTGCAGAAATCAGAAATAAAATAGGAAGTAACTGGAGTACGTCTTTTAATCGGCCATTGTGTTTTTTAACAGACTTCCCTTCCCCTTTGCCAGAAAACAGCCCCCATACCGCCACGTATCCCATGAATAATGCGGCCAACATTAATCCAGGAAAAACACCGGCAATAAATAACTGGGCAATGGATTCATTTACCGTGACGCCATAGATAATCAGAGTAATTGAAGGTGGAATCAATAGCCCAAGGGTACCCGCTCCTGCAAGGGTTCCGATGATCATCTTTTCAGGATACTGACGCTGACGGAGCTCAGGAATCGACATTTTACCCACAGTGGCCACTGTGGCTGCCGAGGACCCGGAAATAGCAGCAAAAATGGTACAGCCCGCAATATTGACATGCAATAATCCCCCGGGTAACCGGGCGAGTAATGGAGTCAGTCCCTTAAACAGGTTTTCAGATAATTTGGTTCGAAACAGAATTTCTCCCATCCAAATAAAAAGCGGCAACGCAGTTAGTGTCCAACTTGAGGAAGCTCCCCAGATTGTAGTCGCCATGGCATCGCCCACTGGACGGGTGGTGAATAGCAACATACCAATAGCGGCGACGCCGATAAGGCTTGCTGCAACCCAGACTCCACTCCCCAGAAACAGAAACAGAACGGTTAGAAATATTAGCGTTAATCCAAGCTCATCCATAATGGGAAACCTCTTGTAGTGTTGCTATAAGGTGTATCGTTATGAGGTATATCGCTGTTTCACCCACCCCCCTATTAGCTGTCTCGTTCATCGGGTTTGATACTGCCTGGATAGTAGGCATTTAATGAAATGATGGACGATGCAGATTGCAAGAATAATCGATCCGACCATCACCATGGTTTGAGGTTTCCAGAGCAAAATGGCATCCGCTCCTTCACTATATTCTTCAAACTTCCAGGAATAATAAACCAGTCGCGTCAAATAGGTTGCAAGAAATACTCCAATTACTGAAGCAACTCCAAGGCACCATATTTCCGCATACCATCTTGTGGATTCACTCAATCTGGTTAGAACCAGCTCGACCCGGATATGCCCTCCCTCTTCAAAGGTATAGGCCAATGCCAGAAAGCTCGCCCCTGCCATGGCATATCCTGAATACTCCGTTAAACCCGGGACATAAACAGACATCATGCGAGAGATAATGCTCCCAAGTACTAGCACTGCAATCGCCACCATACAGATCGCAGCCGCATATCCGCTTAACCGATATAACTTTCCAAGCCCACGATCAACTGCGCAAAAAAAGCGTCCCATAGTATTGATTACCAAAGAGATTAAGGATTATTTCTCATGATGATTACTCTGACTTCCTTATGAATTTCCCATACCCTAAAAATACAGGCACCGAAGTACAGACATTAGTTACAGACACCATAAAATAAAAACATCATGAACTAAAAACGCCATGACGGCACAATATAGAAGAAATCAGAAGATACTGAATGAGGGGAATTTCCAATTCCCCTCATTCAGTATCAACTTTATTACATTACTTTATTACATTGACTGATAAGCATCCACCACGGCTTTCCCTGCATCACCTGCTTTTTCCAGCCACTCGGAAGTCATTGTCTCACCAATGGCAACAAAATCAGCCTTTAACTGATCACTTGGTCCTTCGATAACCATGCCGTTAGCAGCAAGTTGCTCTTTATACCAATCAGCCAGCTCTTCCGCCTTAGCCCAACCAGCCTGCTCCGCCATAGCTGCTGCGCCAAGAACAATGCCCTGAGTTGCTGCGTCAAGACCATCCCATGCATCCTGATTAACAATAACCATGTTTTTAGGTAACCATGCCTGAACATCATACCAATACTTAACATGCTCCCATATCTTACGGTCATATCCAGTTGAGCCAGAAGACACCATACTCTGTGCGACTCCGGTGGCAAAAGCCTGAGATAACTCCGCGGCCTCTATTTTGGTCGGAATCGCGCCCATAAGCTCAGCCAGTCTAGAGGTCGCTGCGTTATACGCTCTGAACTTCATGTCTTTCATGTCTGCGGCGCTATTAACAGGATTAATGTTGTATAAACCCTGGGGAGGCCATGGAACGGCGTATAGTAGTTTCAGACCCTTACTACCCAGAATCTCGTTCATCGATGGTTTGGATGCCTGATAGAGTTTCATCGCATCAGCAAAACTGGTCGCAAGAAAGGGTAATGCATCAATTTCAAATAGTGGATCTTCATTACCCAATGCAGAAATCAATCGTTCTCCAATAGGGGCCTGACCAGTTCGAATTGCGCGAAAGATCTCTCCACCTTTATAAAGAGAACCACCTGGATGGGTGACGATTTCCAGCGCACCGCCAGTAGCATCGGTCACCGCTGCCGCAAATTTGGCGGCATTGGCAGAATGATAATTAGTTGCAGAATAGGCGAGTGGCATATCCTACTTTTCTGCCTGGGCAACACCTGCGACGAGGATCGTCGAAGCAACAACCAGTTTATATATAGACTTCTTCAGCATAAAATTTTCCTCATTAGCTAAAACTAATTCAAAATAAATGGATATCCCCAAAGTGGAGCGCAACCATTCTACACTGTGTCCGATTCGATAAGCCAGATAAAATACCGTTCATCTAAACCCAGTTTTATCGACCCAGGACACCGCGGAAACCTATCAGCGAGATTTCGTTATGCTCTGTTTTTTTCTGTGAATGAGACTTAAACAGAGGGGGGAGAGGTACATTGGAATCTGCCAAAGCCCGACGAATATCAAAAAATCATTCGTTAGGAATGGCCCTGATATGGCGACCACCAGTCCAAGATTTCGATAGGCTGATAGCATCCCTGCGGCCACCGCAGTTTGCACACCAAGGTGACGAAAGCAAAAATATGAAACGAAATAAAACAAGGTATGAATAATCATTACCCAAGCGAATAATTCAGCCACCAGCCCAGGGGACTCTACCCATTTTTGGGCAACCCCATCCATGACGGAAATAGCGAAAATCACTAAAGCGATAAGTACGGCGATATTTAGTATTTCATCTTGACGACCCCTTCCAACGAATTTCTTCAGCATCTGATAAATCGCTGATAATCCCAAGGGTAAAATAATAAAAAGTCCTATTCTGGAAACATAGATCGAAAAATCAAAAGCTGAACCTGCCTGATTTTCCGTCATGATCACCAATGGTAAAATTAGCAACATGGTTAGTGGCAGTAACAGAGTTGTCGCAATTACGCCTAGTAGTGCCTGGGTTCGATCAAGCCCCAATAATCCGGCAAACGCAGGAGTTCCAAAAACGCTTCCTGCACCAGCAACTAATAGGACGTAATATCCAATAGAAGAGTCAATATCAAAAGCCAGGTAAAAAAGAAACAATACAATAGGAAATACCACCATCTGCACGATTACCATTGCGGCAACGGCTATAAGGTTAGCGCGTATCTTCAGCCCAATCCCAATGAAATCAATTTGCATTAATGAAAATAACATGATGCAGAATAAACTGACGAACATCATGTCGTTTAACCAGGATGATAAAGCCGGGAAGATCAATCCTATAAAGACTGACGATGCCAAAATAATTAAGGAAAAATTCATTTCAATTCAACGTTTTAATCACCTCTCGTCCGGAGCAATTATTCACAAAATTGCAGAGGCCCCCGGGTACAACTTCCACTGTGCAAAACCTCAGCGAAATGAAGTTTAGCGCAGACGGGCTTTTTTGCCGGTTTTAGCATATCAATTTTGCCAAAATACCAGCAGCATTCAAAAATTTTAAAAAATATTGCGAAAAATGTCGAAATATTCCAGGCTTATTCGTTATAGCTTTGTTAATGGGTCGAAATCTGAATCACCATTGCACCAGATACACCTAACCAGAGGAAACAAAAATGTCTAAATACGTGTTCGCCTACCACGGCGGCAAAATGCCGGAGTCCGAAGAAGAAGCAAAGAAGGTAATGTCCCAATGGGTCACATGGCTTCAGGGTCTAGGTAACAACCTGATTGACGGTGGCAATCCCGTGGGAAAGTCATCCACGGTACAAAGCGACGGTTCTATCACCCCTGACGGTGGAAGCAATCCACTTAGTGGATATTCTTTGATCGAGGCAGACACCATGGAACAGGCATTGGAATTTGCCCAAGGCTGCCCTGCACTAGCGGCAGGTGGTTCAGTGGAAATTGCCATGGCGATGGAAATGAACTGATATCAAGATATTGAAACCCATTTTGCACGAACCTACATCCCCGTATAACGCACATTTCAGGAAAACAATATGCAATATTTGTTATTAATCTACAGCGCCGAAAGTCTTGACCCCAAACCTGGTAGTGAGGAGTTCGGACCCCTTATGAACGACTATTACAAATTCACCCAGGAAGTCAAGGAACGAGGAATCCTGGAAGCAGGACAGCCCCTGGAAAACGTCAGCACAGCGACCACTGTGAGAGTAAGAAACGGAAAAACGCAAATCGTTGATGGCCCTTTTGCAGAGACCAAAGAGGTGTTGGGTGGATACTATCTTTTGAACTGCGAAAATCTTGATGAAGCCCTTGAGTGTGCTGCCAAAATTCCTACTGCAAAATACGGCAGTATCGAGGTTCGACCCATTATGATTCTTCCCAGGGATTAGCCGATAGAGAAATCATTCCGAACAGAAATTGCCTGGTCTCATCTGTCTCATCACCTTATCTGATACCGGAGAATGACAGTGAAATGACAAGTGATATGCCGGTAAATGCTAATCTGGATGAGACTCTCATCCAGATTGTTCGGGAAAATTCAGCAAGGTTGCTGGCTGCACTGGTCGCCCACTGTGGCGACCTTTCTCTGGCCGAAGACGTCTTACAGGAAGCAGTGCTAATCGCGCTTAAACAATGGCGGAAGAAAGGTGCGCCGCAAAAACCTGCTGCATGGATCTATAAAACGGCAAAAAACAGGGCTATTGACTACCTGAGAAGAGAACAGAGTTTCACAAGAAAAACCAATGAAGTAGCCGCTTTATATGCGACAGAAGTTGAAGACTCCTTAACGCTTCGTGCAAAAGCCCCCGGGATTCCCGACGAAAGGTTAAAACTTATTTTCACCTGTTGTCATCCCGCTCTTCCAGAAAACGCCCGGATAGTGCTGACGCTTAAAACACTTTGTGGCTTATCCACAGCACAGATTGCAAAGGCTTATTTGGTTGATGAAACCACGATGGCGCAACGATTGGTCCGGGCAAAGCATAAAATAAAGGCCACTGGAATACCCTATCAGATCCCCCGACAACACCAACTTACTGAACGAGTTACCTCGGTGTTATCCGTCATCTATCTGATTTTTAACGAGGGCTATGTGTCCAGCGTTAACCAATCCCTAATGAGAACCGAATTATGCGAAGAGGCTATCTATTTGGGTAAAATGCTGCTCACACTCCTGCCAATGAACACCGAGGCCATGGGGTTACTCGCGTTGATGTTTTTTCACCATGCGCGAAATAAAGCCAGAATAAGCCCCTCGGGAGAGCTGGTTTCCCTTGAACATCAAAATCGCAAAAAATGGGATCACTCACTGATTGAACAGGGTGACAAAATTTTAAAACCAGCATTGATGGTAGGAGATATTGGTCCATATCAACTCCAGGCAGCAATTAGTGCAGTCCATGTTCACGCCCGCCGCTATCGGGACACTGACTGGAAGCAAATCGTCATGTTATATCGACATCTCGACCGTCTACAGAGTACGGGCACCAACCCCATCGTTAAAGTCAATCTTGCCATGGCGTTATCTTTTGCCGAGACACCTCTTCTTGGCCTCGCCTACCTGGACGCAATACCCAGGGATAATCGTATCGATCAGTATCACCCCTACCATCTGGCGAGAGCAGACATTCTATTTCGATTAGAACGATTTGATGACGCAAAAGAGTACTGCCTAAAAGCCATGCAATATTGCGAAAATAAAACTGAGCTCTCATTCATAAAAAAGACCATTAGGAATATAGAAGAGAAAAGGCAGAAATAACGACATAACCTGCCAGTACCCGATTTGCACACTATTTTTAATGAAAGAAACAAAAAACCAAACCCAGGAACGCTTTTCAATTCAGGAAGACCAACCTTCAAATTGGTTTGAACCGCTGTATTCCAGCGCCAGTATGGATGGTGAGGGTGTTCCCTGGGCTAATATGGAAACCCATCCTTCTTTTGGTAATTGGTTAAACCAAAACCAACTGGAAGGAGACGGAAAGTCAGCAATGGTAGTGGGTTGCGGCATGGGCGATGATGCTATCGAGCTAGAATCCCTTGGATTCCAGGTAACAGCCTTTGACGTTTCAGCGACTGCGATAGCATATTGTAAAGAGCGCTTTCCTCAGTCGACCGTAGAATTCGAGCAGGCCGATCTCCTGACGAATCAATCTCAATGGCAACAACAATTCGATTTTGTACTCGAGATCTATACCGTTCAGGCGCTTCCCCCGAAATATGAGAAGACAATAATTGAAAACATTTCCAATTTTGTTGCGCCTGGCGGACAGCTTGTTGTGATTGCCGAAGTAGGTAAAAAAGCGAGATCTTTCCAGAGTGGTCCCCCTTGATTACTCACTGCGGAACACATAAACACTTTTGTGTCATACGGGCTGAAAGTTCAAGAAAAAATTATAGAGCAAGGTTCCTTAAATGGTGACGAAAACACATTTGTCACCACGTTTAGTAGATGAATACCTGATCAAACTATCTCGTCTGAATTCTATTTGAATACTATCTGAATATCTCGTTTGAATATCTTTCGGACGCTATAAAACGGAACCATTTAGACTGTGTACAGCCATTTACGCAGGCTTTAACAACGTCTTCCATGCCTACTCATAATCTCCAGGAACTGAGCATGATCAATGGCCCGGCAGACCTGATCTGCCGGGCGTAGAGTAGTCATGTCTTGCGCTGAGACCATGGCGTTGATCACTGCTTCTTCCACCGCTTCCACGACATTGAGATAAACCGTATCGAGATGATCGTCATCGATGCATTCAAATTGTAGTTTCCTGTTGGAGTCTGTGTCGTAGTCTGGCACTACCGGTTTTGAGTTAGCCGTTGAAAAAGCGAGAAAGATGTCACCGGAATTATTTCCTCCTAGCGTCCCTCCTCGACCGATTCCGAGTGCCGCTCGTCTGGCAATTCGTTCAAGCTGACCCGGGAGTAATGGAATATTGGTTCCCAGAATCACGATTATTGACCCCCTTTCCTTGTCGCCATCAGTGACACAATCCTCTTTTATCATCCGTCCCACGGGCACACCTAATGGAGTAAACCACTCTCTAATTCCATGATTCGCCTGGACCAATGCTCCCATAATATAATTCTCATTATCGACAAAAACCTGTCTGGAAGAGCTTCCAGTTCCACCTTTAAACCCGTAACAAATCATTCCAGTTCCACCGCCGACATTACCTTGCTCTATCGCAGAGGCTGATGCGTTTTTAAGGGCGTCCAAGGTATCCTGTTGAGTAATATGCTGCCCATTGATGTCGTTCAAGACACCGTCATAGGTCTCAGCAACTACCGGCATCGCCCATAAATGCTCCTGCTCCCACTGCTCTTTATATTGTTCAATCATCCAGCGAGTTGCCCCGTGGTGCACCATTCCCACAGAGTGAGTATTGGTTAAACAAATGGGCCCGACGAGGTATCCGGCATCGCGGATCCAATGGGACCCGGTCATTTCGCCGTTACCGTTGAGAGCATACATTCCCGCCAGCACCCGATGGGGGATTCTCTCCCTGCCCCTTGGCAATATTCCAGTGACGCCAGTTCTAATCGGGCCTTTTCCGGTAATCAGAGGGCCGTCTCCTTCAATAAGGGTCTTCATTCCAACCAGAACTCCGGGAACATCCACCAGAGAATTGGTCACTCCAGTCACTCCGGAGAAATCCAGTCCCAGATCCCGAGCTTTTATCGACGACATCGCATATTCCTGTGGAGGATGGGGAATTAAAGATCGATTAGGACTTTATCGAAAATAGAGGACTACCCAGGACATCGAAATCGGGTTCAACACCCAAACCGGGCTTATTACTCATAAACATAGCGCCATTTTCAATAGCAGGTCCTCCCCCTGCGATAGCCAGACTGTGATACTCGTGGAAAGCCGATGATTGAAAATGAAATTCACGGGGCGTTGAATGAGCGAGATGGGCAATGGCCGCCGTAGCAATCTCTCCGCCCCAGGAGTCCTCAATAGTCATGGTAATGCCAAATTCCATCGCTAGATCCCGAAATTGGCGAGCCCGGGTCAAACCGCCAATGCGATTGATTTTCAGATTAACCAGATCCATTGCACGATCCTGATATCCTCTGACCAGCATTCCCAAACTGTCCATGCATTCGTCAAGAATAATGGGATGATCAGTATGGCTTCGAACAGCCAGACACTCTTCATAACTGGTGCAAGGCTGTTCAATGTACAAGTCTACGTCCTTGACCGCCTTGACCACTCTTATTGCCTCATGCTGTTTCCAGCCTGTGTTAGCGTCCGCTGCCAGGACATTACCTGGCCGTAAATTCGCTGAAACCTTACGAATACGCTCTATGTCATCATCAGCCCCAGCTCCTACCTTCATTTGAAACTGGGTAAATCCCTGATCCTGATATTCACTGATTTTCTTTGCCATGATGTCCGCACCCTGTCGGGTAACCACCTTAAAAAGTTTGACTTTTTCCTGCAACAAACCACCGAGTAACATATACGCCGGTTGGCTGTATGCTTTTCCCATAATATCCCAGCAAGCCATATCAATAGCGGATTTCACATAGGGATGACCCTTTAGCAATTCGTCCATGCGGTTGTTAATTTTGGCAATGGCCAATGGATTCTCTCCAAGCAACCCCGGAGCAAGCTGTTTGATTCCTGTTCTGGCTCCTTGGGCATAAGCAGGAAGGTAGGAAGGCCCTAGAGGACAAGTCTCTCCATACCCCTCTAATCCTGAGTCCGTCTCAATGACAACAACAGTGCTATCGAAAGCAGAGAAAGACTGATTGGACCAACTGTATGAACCTTCTTTCAGAGGAAGGTCCACCTGATAACAAACAAGACCGGTAATTTTCATTGTTTCTTTTAGTTAATTCTTAAATAGTCGATGCGTATGTTAAAACGTTAGTTGTGAACAACGATAACAATACATAAAAATCAGGAATCACTGTTGTTTATCCTCATTGTTTATCCTCATTAGTTTGTTCTCATTATTTATTCTCACTGCTTATCCTCACGAAACTGAGC
>JAALKB010000040.1:2922-10619 GCA_011088265.1 Gammaproteobacteria bacterium | reverse complement strand
CTCATTAGTTTGTTCTCATTATTTATTCTCACTGCTTATCCTCACGAAACTGAGCCGAATCGTAATCAGGGTACTCCCAACCAAAGCCCCAACGCCATGGGGTGGGCAACCAGGACACACCACCCATGCGCACCCCCCAGTAATAAATTCGGGAAAGTGTGGGATAGCCCCGTTTCTGAATACACTGACGGAGGGTCAAATCTGCCGTTTTTCTTAATGCCATGGAACCACCACGCCAATAGGATACATCGTGAATATCACAGCAGTCACCAAAACCAAAATCCGGCATAACCGAACACCCATCCACAAAACATACTTTTGGCGGTTGAGTCGATGACAAACTTTCCCCAGGGATTAATAAATCCCCAACATCGCTACCGCTCTCACTGGAGCTAACAGCACGAATGTCCACGATAGGCTCACAGGGTGTTTTTGTCGACACACATCCCGAGATCAGCAAACTCAATGACAAAATCAACGGCGGAATCAACAGCAAAGTAAAAAACCAGAAGCGAACGTTCATTACATTTACTTTCCAATGTATGGGTCTGGGTATGGGTATGGGCAAGTAGCTAGATCCTCCATGATATTGCCACACTATCAGTGTACTAAAAACAGTTGACTAAATATCAATTGGAACCTACCCAAATTGGCAGCGAAAGAAGCACTCAGCTAGCCCTTACCCTTAACCCTTAACCCTTAACCCCTAACCTTATCACTCATACTCGATTCTGGTGGCTCAATTTCCGGTGGCTCAAATGCGGTAACTTCAGGCAGATTGTCAGTGTAGCGCTCAACCTGCACCAGGCATGAATGTGCAATAGGCCCCTGGGCAAGACGGGATGTCCCTTTATCCATGGTCAACACATTGGGATTGCCGTGTTTGCACAAGCTACCCAAAACACCCGGTTCCTGGGGATCAAACCATGCGCCAGTACTCAGCTGGATTACACCACTTCGAATTTGATCATCTATGATCACACCGGTCAGGCAGGCGCCGCGGTCGTTAAAAATTCTAACTACGTCTCCGGTTGTCAGACCTCTTTGCGCCGCGTCCTTGGGATTAATCGTCATCGGCTCTCGCCCATTAATTTTAGATTGGCGACTGTGGCTGCCGTGATCGAGTTGAGAATGTAACCGTGTAACTGGTTGATTGGATATCAAATGCAACAGGTATTTTGCGGTTGCATTTCCGAGCCATTCACAAGGTTCCATCCAACTTGGATGCCCCAGGCAATCGTCATAGTTAAATCCATCGATCTGGTCACAGAACAACTCTATTTTCCCGCTTTTGGTCGACAGGGGGTGCTTCTGCGGGTCCTGGCAAAATGCGGCAAGAGTAATAATGTTATCTTTCGGGGCTGGCACTTTGTACCAACCATCCCGTTGAATAGTCTCATAATCAGGCATCTCGACTCCCTGCTTTCCAGCTCTTTCCCGGGTTGTATTATAAATCCAGCGAATCCAATTTGCTGCACTGCGTCCTTCAGTGAACTCGTCTTCCCTGTTCATTACTTTAGCAATGCCACTTAAGATTTCGTAGTCATTCCGACACTGACCAAGCTGCTCACTCACCTTTTGCATCGCTATCACATAGGGATCTCTCGGAGAAAAAGCCAAATCATCCCGTTCCAAAGGAGTAGTGCAAGGCAACACAATGTCCGCATGTTTTGCCAGCGCATTCCAGCTCCATTCATGAACGATCACCGTGTCTGGTTTTCGCCATGCTTTCACCATTCGGTTCAGGTCCTGGTGATGATGAAAGGGATTTCCTCCTGCCCAATAAACGATATGAATATCAGGGTATGTCGCCTGTTGACCGTTATATTCAAACGAGCCCCCTGGATTTAGTAGCATATCGCTGATTCTGGCCACTGGAATAAAGTCTTTAACCGCATTCTTACCCTGCGGCAGTGCGGTGGACTTTAATCTTCCAGCCTGATCTCCCACGCTATTGGTTGCGCTATAGCCAAAGCCTATCCCTCCACCGGGTAGCCCAATTTGTCCAAGCATGGCAGCCACAGCCAACGCAGCCCAGAAAGGTTGCTCTCCGTGGTCCTGTCGCGTCAAGGCCCAACTGACCGAAATCATGGTTCGGGTGCTGGCCATACGTCGTGCCAGCATTTCAATGTCCCCGGCAGGTAATCCACTGATTCCGGATGCCCACTCTGAATCTTTTTCGACACCATCGGTTTGCCCGAGCAGATAAGGCAAAAAGCGCTCAAAGCCTACGGTATAGTGCTCAAGGAAACGTTGGTCGTGGAGGCCATGGGTATAAAGGGTATAGGCAATACCAAGTAAAATAGCAACATCCGCACCCGGTCTCGCTGCAAACCACTCGGCCTTTACAACCCTATCCATGTCACCGCGAATCGGGCTGATATTGACAAACTCAATGCCTGCTTCCGCTGCTTTGGTAATGCTTTCCCGTTGAATATGCCGTCCCACACCGCCTGAGTTTATCTGGCCATTTTTCAGTGGTATTCCACCAAAGGCCACAAACAATCTGGTATTTTCAATGACTGACGGCCAACTCGTGGTGGTGGATAATAAATCGTACATACCCCCAATGGGGTAAAACAACCTCTCCCGCAGCCAGGCTATAGGAGTTCACAGAACGGGTATAACCACCAACACAGTTGAGAAATCGGTGGATCTGGCTTTGAGCATGATGGAAGCGACCGGCACTGGACCAACCGTAAGAGCCGGCATAAATCGAACTATTACCAAACTCCGTTTTCACACGATTAAGTTCGTCAGTGACCAGTTTCTCCGCTTGCTCCTAGGGTATGGGGATAAAAGGATCTCTGCCACGACGGTCATTGTGCGACCCTGGACCACCTTCTAACCAGCTCTTTCGGACCATGGGCTGAGTGATTCGGGTCGGACCGTCCTGAACATCCAGTATTCCTGTTCCAATGGGAGAAGGAGCGTCATCCATCTCAAAGCGATGCAGCGCTTTCGCTTTTCCATTTGCAACCTCTACCCGATGGGTTCCCCAATGAGCACAGGTCAATGGTCGCTTTTTCGAAGGCTCAATATTAACCAATAACGTCACATCAACGACATTGTCAACCTGGGAAAGAGAATCTGATTTTCGGCTTTCCAATTGAATATATTGGCTTCTGGTATACGGAATACCAAATACTAAAGCAGCGATACAAATAAGTATATAGATCCTGTAAGCACGTAGATCCCAGATATTTCGCTCACGAACAGATCTTCCAGACAATCTATTCCAACTATTCCAAAAGATTTATGGTGACTCATCCAGTGCCGTTCATAAACTCAAAATCGAAAAGCATAAAAAAGCAAACACAAAACCTCAACCGGAGATACATTCGATTTGGAAGCCGGTCTCAATAGCACCTACCCAAGATCTGAAGCTCCGCAAATAGACCAGTCTTGCCCACCTCCTTAGGTCTTATCGTGAATAAAGCCCTAGGGAGTGATGCTTCTGTAAGTTTCCGAAAATCAGATGGAATCCATCGATATTTCGGAAACTTACATTTCGTTCAGATTTAGGTCTCAGGCAAATCTCAGGCAGGTCTCAGATAGTCCAATGTCGTACTATCCAGTATTCCCCAATTTTCAAGGGCGTACATACGCGTAACCCTGTTCCTGAAGCTCCATGATTTGGGCCACGCCCGCAGCAACACTGTTTACACCTTCGAGCATTTTGGGTTTGTTGCCGGTTTTCTTTTCCACGGCATTCATGGTGTTCTGACAGGCACTGAATGTAATATCCTGTAAAGTCAGACTTTCCACTCTCGCTTTTTGAGCGCTACTGGCAGTCACTAGTCCAATTCCCGGTCCATAGGCTACAATTTCAATCTCCACATTATCGATACCATAGTGTTTTTGTAAGTTTACTGCGTTATTCAAAGCAATTTTTTGGGTTCTGGGGTCGTCCGTGCTTACCTGGATCACCAGCTTATGCGGTTTATCACTTTGCGCCTGGGTATTCGATACCAATACTCCAACCATCATGGAACAGGCCAGGATTAATGTTCCAATTTTTAATATTCCTGTTTTCATCATTTTGGTACTCCGTTGAATTTTTGAGATTAGGTGGAAGGTTCCAGATTAGCTTCAAATTGATATTCAAATTAACCATGGAAATCAGTACAACACGGTTTTAGACCACTTATCATTTCGAAGTTCAACCCGGTTAGAACAAAGTGTACCCTGTTTTAGGGTGATGGAAGCAATGATTATGACCAAGTCGGACCATTAGAATAACGAAAACCTCATTTTACGTAAAATGTCTAATAGATTTCGTAATCCATCAACCAACCACGAAATCTCCATGACATCATCAAAAAAAACGTGAGATTTAACATGTCATTAACTCCGAATCTGAATCCTTTCATTACCTGTGCGGTCACCGGCTCCGGGGCTTCCCAGGACCGCTCACCTCACGTACCACGGTCTCCAGAACAAATTGCCAAAAGCGCCATTGACGCGGCGAAAGCGGGGGCTGCTATCGTCCATTGTCATGTTCGAGAACCTGATACTGGTGCTCCCTGTCGACGCCCTGAATTATTCCGTGAACTGGTTGACCGAATTCGGGATTCAGACACCGATGTCATCATCAATCTAACCGCCGGGATGGGTGGAGATATTGTATTCGGCGACGTCGAATCGCCCCTTCCCGTGAATCAATCGGGCACTGACATGGCCGGTGCCACCGAACGCATGCTTCATGTCACCGAATGCTTGCCTGAAATCTGCACTCTGGATTGCGGCACCATGAATTTTGCTGAAGCCGATTATGTTATGACCAACACTCCTGGAATGCTTAGGGCCATGGGACAGATGATGACCGATCTGGGCGTACGACCAGAGATTGAAGTATTTGAGACAGGACACTTGTGGTTTGCTAAACAACTGGTTTCTGAAGGTATCATCGAAGACCCCGTGATGATTCAGATGTGTATGGGCATTCCCTGGGGGGCACCCAATGATCTAAATACTTTCATGGCTATGGTGAACAACACCCCACCGAATTGGACATTTTCCGCATTCTCCATTGGTCGAAACCAGATGCCATTCGTTGCCGCCGCAGCCCTCGCTGGAGGAAACATCCGGGTTGGATTGGAGGACAACATTTGGCTTAGAAAAGGCGAACTGGCAACCAATGCCCAATTAGTGGAAAAAGCGGACGCTATCCTTGGAAACCTCGGCGCTACGTTAATGACACCCGCAGAAGTCAGAGAAAAGTTACAACTCGAGAAACGCGCGCTCCTATCAATGTGATCGGTCAATATGATCAGTCAATGTGATATAGAACCAGGTGACGTAGAACCAATCGGCGCGAATTCGACATCATCACACTCACATTCAGTCTTATATTTGGGTCTACACTCGGGAAAGAGAAATGTCAGAAATTAAATCTGCAGCGATTATTGGCGGGGGTGTTATTGGTGGAGGATGGATTGCCCGTCTTATCGAGAACGGCATTAACGTCAACGTCTTTGATCCTGCCAGTGGTGCCAAGCGAAAGGTTAATGAAGTACTCGAAAACAGCCGGGCAGCCTATAGCAAGCTCACGGAGTCGACTCGAGCAACGGAGGGAGTGGTCCAATTCGTTGACAGCGTTGAATCTGCGGTAACAGATGCAGAACTAATCGTTGAATCCGTCCCCGAAAGACTAGATATCAAACAAAGTGTTTACCAGGAAATAGAAAAACACGCTTCAAGGGAAGCCATTATTGCCTCCTCAACTTCGGGTATCATGCCCTCTGATTTACAGTCAGGAATGCAGTTTCCCCAACGATTTTTAGTGGCCCACCCTTTTAATCCCGTCTATTTACTTCCGTTGGTGGAACTCGTTGCAGGGAAACAGACAGCCCCGGAAACCATTGAAAAGGCGAAATCTCTTTACACTTCCCTAGGCATGCGTCCTCTGCATGTTAAAAAAGAAATTGAAGCCTTCATCGCTGATCGATTGCTTGAAGCAATTTGGAGAGAGTCTCTCTGGTTAGTAAAGGATGGCATCGCAACCACAGAGGATGTAGACGATGCTGTGCGTTATGGATTTGGCCTTCGCTATGCCCAAATGGGTGTTTTTGACACCTATCGAGTTGCTGGCGGAGAAGCAGGAATGCGCCATTTCATGGCCCAGTTTGGACCTTGTCTCACCTGGCCCTGGACGAAATTGATGGATGTACCTGAATTCAATGATGACCTTGTTAATCTGATTGCAGATCAATCCGACAATCAATCCGGGCACATGACAATTCGACAAATGGAAAAAGCCCGGGATGACAACCTGATCGCCATCCTGAAAGCGTTGAAAGAAAACCACTGGGGTGCGGGAAAAACTCTGGAGGAACACGAGCAGCGACAAATGAGGTCTGGTACAGTTCGAACACAGTAGTGAGTAAATAGAACCCCGATCGCTTATCCCGGCAACGCAGTCAGAGATTAAAGATACCAGAGAGAGGAAATCGAAATCCGTAATCGGGCGGCTATTCCGTATATGTTCATTCCATACATACTTTTTTCACAGAAACAAAAGCTCGTCCATGCCAACTGATCAGATAAATCACGCTGAGCTGTAATTCGAAAAGTGAATAACCGCAAACCCTGCCCGGTTCATTTTCCCGACGTTGCGGATATATTTCAACTTTTAGTCATCACTCCTTTTGTTGGAAATTCATTTGTCGAATCAGTCATATAGTCAAGGCAACAACACCTTCCTCGGTTACACCGCGGCAATCATTGTGGTATTCATCTGGTCTATCTGGCTGGTGGTGAGCCGATCTGGTGCTCAGTCGAATTTAAGCGTTTTTGACCTCGCCGCACTAAGGTATGGTGTGTCGGCCCTTGGTGCATTGCCATTCGTTTTATATTACAAACCCTGGAAATCAATGACGCTATTTCAGATCGCAGCATTGTCGTTCACACTCGGGCCTGTCTACATTCTCTTCGTATTCTGGGGCTTCACGTTCGCCCCCGCTTCTCATGGTGGTATCTTTATGAACGGCGCATTGCCAGCGATCACACTGATTGCCGGATGGATCTGGTTTTCTGAAAAAATTCGCCTTCCCCATTGGATAGGTATCTGCCTCATCCTAACTGCATCCGTTTTGGCAGTACTGGATGGTGCCGCACTATCCTTGTCAGAGAGTTGGTTAGGAGATCTGATGTTTTTAATTGGTGCCATCTTTTTTTCCGCATATCTAATACTTAATCGACTTTGGAATCTCGGCGCTACCCAGGTGTTACTCTGTGGGTCAGTGGTAAACGGTCTTATTTATGTCCCTATCTGGTGGTTATTTTTGCCGTCAGGACTTACTGAAGTGTCGCAGGGGCAATTGGTTCTCCAAACCCTCTACCAGGGACTTGTTCCAAATTTGCTTGGACTATTACTGGTTTCGATTTCGGTAAGATCCATTGGCCCTGCTGCTTCCGCTGCATTCATGGCCGCCGTACCGGGCATGGGCACGTTATTGAGTCTGGTTTTCCTCGGTGAAGTACCTGGTCTACCGGGGTGGTTTAGTCTGGTGCTGCTGACCCCTGGAATTCTTCTTATCGCCTTATCGAAAAAAAGCACGAGTCAAAAGTAGGCTTAACCTCAGTCTAAAGACTGTCAATCTTTACTCGCTATGATGTCGATCTAATTATGTTGACCTATATTGGGCATAACGCTATTAGCCATAATGTTTATGTTGATGGTTTGTATTGACGAC
>JAALKB010000040.1:0-2822 GCA_011088265.1 Gammaproteobacteria bacterium | reverse complement strand
CGGCGATGGCCTCTTAATCGCACCCAAGGATCACCATATCGCGGAGTCGTGTTCTTCTCTGAAGAATAGCGAACGATGTCAGGAGTCTGCACGAATGGCCATGGCGCTCTGGGTCGCTTCTGCCGCCATCTTTTCCCATCCCATTGCGGATAAAATCTCAGAATATCCCTGCCATGACCAATTGGAATGAGCTTTGTGGCTAATTCGATCTGTAAACAGAGCTCTGGCTTTATAGTGATTACCGCTGGCTTTCGCCGCATCCAACATAATCATGTGAAAGACATCCCGTTGCGCTTTACTCCCACCAATCAGATCCATGGTATACCGGACGGACTCAATTTTTTCCATCGCAAGGCGATACTGTTTATTACGAGCATGAAACAACCCTTCTGCGAGACTGATACCAACTTCCGCAGTCACTTTACCCTGGGTACTACCATCAATGGCCCAATTCCCAATGGTTTGCATCATTCTCTCAACCCCTTCTTCGTCGTTTCCTGAGATTAGCGCCATCAAATAATGCAGCGAAGTGAAAATCAAATCGGTGTCATTAATGTGTCCTTTTGAAATCTGAGCAAGCCTTCCCCATCGATCTCCAATATCGATGCCACACATCTCCAATCGCCAGAGCAACGAAGTTGCATTGCACATGTCCAAATAAAACTCGGATTCAATGTCACTAACGATCTGTTCATCGTAAATTGAAAGAACCTCATTGAACTCTCCCCGTTCGATATGAAACAGACATTGATGCCAATAAAGATGAAACCGGAAATTATTCGCCCTGGACCAATGGGGTTTTAATGCCTCAATCCATTCAATGCCCTCTACATGACGCCCAGTCATTTCCATTACGTGTGCAACTGCATGAACGGACCACGAATCACTGGGGTTTCTTTCCACCGCCATTCGTCCATAACGTTCAGCTTCCAGATATTCTCCAGCCTCCTCAAGGCCAAAGCTATACATTCCTAACAAGTAACCATAGTTACGATGATCTTTCTCCCACAGCGGCAAAACCCGAGCAATTGAATCCCGGGTGCGACGACCATCACCAGAGTAAAAATGAGTAAAGTGACTCAATTTTAATGCCATCCCATCCAATGGCCATCTCACAAGAATTTGCTCCCAGACTTCCGTGGCGAGATCGAGATTCCCCCTGGACCATTGATCCAGAGCCTGCCCATGCAATTGTTCCCTAGAATTAGCATTACAGGTGTTCAAGAGCGTCTTTAGTTTTTCTGCAATGGCTAGGGCGCGCTCGGAATGACTGGCACTGCCAATCAACTTAGCAAAATATCCCTTGGCGCATAACGCCATTGGCATATCAGGATCTGCTTTCAAAAGTGATTTTAGGATATTCCCGGTTTCCGGGCGGAAACCCATGTAGGCATCAACTAATGAGTTAAACGTGTCAACGCTCTCTTGACAATCCGCGGTAAATTCAATGCCGTCCGGGTCGAAATAATGTTTCATTACTGCGTACTCTTAAATTTAAGCCGACAAATACACGTATTCAGCCAGATTAGTAGATCAATCAGCCTAGTGGAAAAGCGCCTATTTTACGATGAACAACTGGTTGGTAATCAGCAAAAGATACTTCAGATCACCGGATGAGTTTCTCGGAATATCTGGGGAAAGTGAATTCCTGATATTGTTTGTTTCAGGGGGCATCGTGGCTCAACAGTTTTTAAGCTGGGTTTCTCCCGGAGCATTTCTGGCGATGAACGGTATATTATCAGGACACACACTGAGGGTGTCGGATGATGTCAAAAAAGGGACGTTTCAAGAACACTAATCACGCCCTCGTCATCAATTATCCAGGCTTATCCACGTATAATGATGCTCGCTTCCCAAATCGGGAGTAAGTCTATCTGTCAGTCGATCATAGAAATGTGCTTGAATGGTAATCAGATACAGTCAATACAAACAAAAAAGAGAAGAAGATGAAGAAAATGACTTCGTTAAAAAAAGCATCTCTGGGCCTGGCACTGTTAGTTGGATCTAACGTCGCGATGGCGGAGTGTGGCGATATCCAAATCGCTGAATGGAACTGGGCATCCGGCGAGTTAATGGCAAACGTCGACAAGATTGTTCTTGAAGCAGGATACGGCTGCAACGTGGAAATGATCCCCGGCGCGACCACCACAACTTTCGCTTCCATGAATGAAAAAGGCCAACCAGACATCGCTGGCGAGTTGTGGATCAATGCAGTTCTTGAGCCTCTAATCAAAGCATTTGAAGCAGGTAGCCTGCATTCTGCAAATGGCGGTCCAATCACTGATCTTGGTGAAGGCTGGTGGATTCCACCGCACACTGCCGAGAAACACCCAGAACTGAAAACTGTCCTTGACGTTCTCGAGCGCCCAGATCTGTTCCCTGATGTAGAAGATCCATCCAAAGGCGCTTTCGTTGGATGTCCAGCAGGCTGGGGTTGTCAGCTTGCCAACGCGAGTTTATTCCGCGCTTTCGATATGGAAGCAAAAGGCTGGAAACTGGTTGACCCGGGTTCTGCTGCTGGTCTCGACGGATCAATGACCAAGGCAGTTGAACGCGGCCAAAACTGGTTCGGTTACTACTGGTCTCCAACTGCAATGATCGGAAAACACAAAATGGTCAAACTTGACTTTGGTGTGCCTTTCGCAGGCCGTGACAACTGGGATAACTGCATCGTCAAGCCAGAGCAGGAATGTGCTGATCCAAAGCCTACTTCCTGGACCGAATCTGAAGTACACACTGTTGTAACCGATGATTTCAAAAATAATGCTGGCCCAGAAGTCATGGATTACTTTGGAAAACGTGTTTTCACAGGAGACATAATG
>JAALKB010000275.1 GCA_011088265.1 Gammaproteobacteria bacterium | reverse complement strand
CGTTATTTGTGGCGCAGAGACTACGCTCCAATGTGCGCGAATTGGAAGGTGCATTAAAACGGGTGATAGCCCATGCGAATTTTAAGGGTGAGAAACTCAATCTTGAGCTGATTAAAGAAGCGCTGCGGGATCTATTCGCCCTGCAAGACAAACTAGTCACTATCGACAATATTCAGCGATCGGTTGCTGAATACTACAAGATTAAAATGGCAGACATGTTATCCAAACGAAGGAATCGGTCAGTTGCCAGACCACGGCAGGTTGCGATGACCTTATCAAAAGAGCTTACTAATCATAGTTTACCTGAAATCGGTGATGCCTTCGTTGTTAGAGACCACACCACAGTGTTGCATGCTTGCAAACAAATAAATAAGTTGCGGCACAGTTCCACAGATATCCAAGAAGACTACAATAATCTCTTGCGCTCGCTTTCCAGCTAGATAGCAACATATTGATAAATAAAGGAAAAATCCAGTAGATGCAATTTACAATTTCTCGCGAAGCGTTGCTCAAACCCTTACAGATGGTGAGCGGGGTGGTCGAGCGGCGACAAACGCTCCCCGTACTTTCCAATGTATTGCTGGTATTGAAAGACCGTGAGCTTTCTCTGACCGGGACTGATCTCGAAGTAGAACTAATCGGTAGAGCGACTATAGAGGGGTCTTCCAAGGCGGGCGAAATTACTGTTCCTGCTAGAAAGCTGCTGGACATTTGTAAGTCTCTTGGGGATGACTCTCAATTGGAAATCTCGGTCGTTGATAACAAGCTAAAGCTCAAGTCCGGTAGAAGTAGGTTTACACTTACTACTCTTCCAGCGAGCGAATTTCCTAATGTTGACGAGGAGCCGGATACTTTCTCAATTACCATTACCCAGGCAAAACTGCGGGAATTGTTGGATGCCACAAGTTTCGCCATGGCACAGCAAGATGTTCGCTATTATCTGAACGGTATGTTGTTTGAAGTGGGCGCTGACTATCTACGAGTTGTTGCGACAGACGGCCATCGACTTGCCATGGAAACTTTAAACCTGGCCACAACTGTGACCGACACCCAGCAATTAATCTTGCCTCGCAAAGGGATCATGGAACTCACTCGACTGCTGTCTGACGAGGGTGGTGACATAGAGCTGACTTTCGGCCAGAACCATATAAGGGCGGCAATTCCAGAATTTACTTTCACATCCAAGCTTGTGGATGGGAAATTTCCAGATTACAACCGCGTACTACCAAAAGGGGGCGATCGACTCCTCACCGGAGATTGTCAGGAATTGCGCCAGGCCTTTGCGCGAGCGTCCATTCTTTCAAATGAAAAATACCGCGGTGTCAGGGTAAATTTGTCGAATGGGGAAATGCGCATATTAGCGAATAACCCAGAACAGGAAGAAGCTGAAGAAGTCGTTTCTGTTGAATATGAAGCCGAAGCGTTAGAAATCGGGTTTAATGTCAGTTATCTAATCGATGTACTTTCCACGCTTACTAGCGACAAAGTAAAAATTACACTATCGGACCCGAATAGTAGTGCATTGCTCGAGGCTGATGAAGGATCTGATGCGCTTTACGTTGTAATGCCGATGCGTCTATAGATGCGCAGGCACCTAGATCCCTGATACTGTGAGCTCTCTAAGTCTGTTCAAAGTTGGCGCAGTTCGAAATATTCAGCAGCTTGAACTAAAACCCCACCCCAGATTGAATTTGATTTACGGCGTAAATGGCAGTGGCAAAACCAGTATTCTCGAAGCTGCGCATTTATTAGGATCGGGTAGATCTTTTAGGACCAGTAAAACAGGTTCTCTGATTTCTGATGATTCTCCAGAGCTTTCTATCTTCGCAGAAACCAAGGAAGGCAGGCGGATTGGGCTTCTAAAATCGAGGCGGCAGAAACCTCTATTAAAACTTGATTTGGAATCTCAGAAAAATTGGGATTCTGTAGCGCGTATTTTGCCTGTGCAGATATTGGACTCTGGTTCCTTTCTACTGCTGGAAGGAGGCCCCAAGTCGAGAAGGCGGTTTTTGGATTGGGGAGTGTTTCACGTGGAACATGCATTTCTGAATCACTGGCGCACTACCCGCAAATGTATCGCAAACAGAAATCTGTTATTGAAGGCTCCCAGGCTTGATGAGCAGCAGCTGCAAGCGTGGGATAGAGAGCTGTGTGATGCTTCGGCCGAAGTAGATTTAGCCAGGAAGCGCTATTTTGAAGAGTTCTTACCCACTTTTGGCGAAGTCTATGGCTCAATTGCAGAAAATAACGCTATAGACGCCCTATCCCTGCAATACAGCCGAGGCTGGGATGAAGATTCAGAATTGAATACTGTTTTGACTGAGTGTCGCCGCCAAGATCTAAAGTATGGCGCAACCCAAAATGGCCCGCATCGAGCTGACGTCCTCGTCAAGGTTGGAAAATCGCCCGCAATCGACGTGCTATCAAGGGGGCAACAGAAAGTTCTTGTGAGCGCGCTAAAGATTGCACAGGGAAGCCTATATTCAAAAGCAATTCAGGATAAATGTATTTACCTTGTCGATGACCTGCCAGCCGAACTAGACCAAGAAAATCGAGCAAAAATACTGCAAAAACTACTGGATCTTGATGCTCAACTATTTGTGACCTGTGTTGAGTTAGATTCCGTTAAAAGCTGCCTTCAAAACCCCTCTGAAATGACTACGTTCCACGTGGAACGTGGTACAATAACGGCTTGATTTTTCGCTAATTTATTCGAATTTTCGGTAGATAACAGGTTTAGCAAAGCCTGTGTTTCGCTTGGAGTTTTTTGCATGACCGACGAGTCTCAATCTGACTACAATTCCGACAGTATTAAGGTCCTAAAAGGTCTAGATGCCGTCCGAAAACGCCCTGGTATGTATATTGGTGACACCGATGATGGAACAGGCCTTCACCACATGGTGTTTGAGCTCGTGGACAATTCCATTGACGAGGCCCTTGCGGGATTCTGTGATGAGGTCCAAGTAACCATCCATATTGGCGAAACGATTACCGTGGCTGACAATGGCCGTGGTATTCCGACGGAAATGCACAAAGAAGGTGTATCCGCGGCAGAAGTCATCATGACGGTGCTTCATGCAGGGGGCAAATTTGATGACAACAGCTACAAGGTCTCAGGAGGCCTTCACGGTGTAGGAGTGTCCGTGGTTAATGCCCTGTCGGAGGAGTTAAAACTCACTATCCGTAGAGACGGCGAAGTTCATGAGCAATATTATGAGCATGGCACACCCAAGGCGCCACTAACGGTCGTTGGTGAAACCAAGAGCACCGGAACAGAGTGTCACTTCAAGCCATCCGCCGATACATTTACAAATGTCGAGTTTCACTACGATATTTTGGCCAAGAAACTGCGTGAGTTAGCATTTCTTAACGCTGGAGTGGCTATCAGGCTTACTGATGAGAGAAGCGGGAAAGAAGAGCTCTATAAATACGAGGGCGGGCTAAAAGCGTTTGTCGATTATCTAAATAAGAACAAGACTACAGTCAACAAGCTATTCCACTTTGTTTCGGCTCGCGAAGAAGACGGGATGACCGTAGAGGTTGCCCTACAATGGAACGACTCATACCAGGAAAACATCTTTCCCTATACCAACAATATTCCACAAAGCGACGGCGGTACCCATCTTGCCGGTTTCCGTGGAGCTTTAACCAGAGTACTAAAAAGCTATATTGACAAGGAGTTGGCAAATAAAAAAGGGAAAGAGGTTGTCACAACTGGCGATGATGCCCGTGAAGGCCTCACTGCCATTATCTCAGTAAAGGTTCCAGACCCTAATTTCTCTTCTCAAACCATAGCAAAACTCGTTTCTTCAGAGGTTAAGGGGGTCGTGGAACAAGAAATGGCCGCTCATTTCAACGATTTTCTGATGGAAA
>JAALKB010000039.1 GCA_011088265.1 Gammaproteobacteria bacterium | reverse complement strand
CCTGCTAATAAAGCCAGGTAATCTGTACACGAAAACAGTTGATGGTATCCCCGGCGAGGAAACTCCCCGCCCGGGTATGATGGTAGCCCGGAAAATAAAAGCTCCCGCTCCTGCTATCGCCCCTTGCCTTCCTAACATGGGTATCGTACTACCCATAGAAATTACTACGTTGGATCAATACTGGATATCAACGCTGGAAATCAGCGTCAGAATGACTACAGGACTCTGGGATCAAAATAGCGTTTACCCATAACCACCACATTGTCATCTTCGAACCCAAGACGCTTATAAAAGGAGAGCGCTTTTTTGTTTCCCCCTCTAATCATCAGATTCAATTTTGGAACATCTCTATCTTTCAGCCAGTTCTCAGCAGTTACCATTAAAAACCTACCGTATCCAGATCGCTGAAAAACCGGACTAACCGCAAGATAATAGATCCACCCACGGTGACCATCGTGCCCAACCATCACAGTTCCTATTACTTTTTCTTCCCGGGTCAGTACCAAAAGCTCAGAGTCCGTGGAAGACAAACTAAACTGTATGTCGTAAACCGGATCATTCCAGGGCATGATCAATTCACAGCGCCTCCACAATTCGATTACCTGTTTGAGCTGGGGCTGTTGAAATGGTTGAATATCGAGATTGCTCATGTCACTGATTGGCTATATTGTTTTTATTCCCTAGTTTAGTTTTCACACATCGCATCTGCTCTTTCCTATCTTCCATTTCCCCTACATTCCGTTTCCGCGTAATTACTTAAGACTGAGAAAAATCCAGCAAAAAGTCCGATAAAAGCCCAGCAAAAACCCGGAAAGTTCCTATAAATTCGGTGAATAATCATCCTGAGTTAGGAAACAATCCACTAATTTTTAAGAAGGTGGAAAAGCCGAAATATCCACTGAACAAGCGCAGCCGACCCGATCAGTGACGCTTAAATTCGCGACATTTTTCTAGCCATTTAGCCCTCGTTAATCTCTCGTTAACCCATGAATCCGTAACATGGGTCTATAATTATACGGGCTGCATTAGACCATACTGGACGGATTAATGCATATCCGTTATAACCTTCTCAACTCACCCATCCCAAACATCATGATTGTCAAACAAATCTGGACCGGAAACGCTTATCGTAACTTCAACTACCTGGTTGCCTGCCCTGAAACAGGGGAAGCCATGGCCATTGACCCTCTGGATCACAAACGATGCCTTAGCTATGCGAAAAGCCAGGACTGGCAGATCACACAAATTCTCAACACCCACGACCACCATGACCATACCGGTGGCAATAACAAGATGCTGGAAGCCACTGGTGCGAAATTGCTAGCCCATTGTGGAGCGGGAGACAAAATCCCAGGCATCGATATCGGTCTTAGCGCCGGAGACACGGTTAAAGTTGGCAAAACCGTGGAGTTTCAGGCATTAGATACCCCAGGCCATACCATGAGCCATATTTGTCTGCTTTCCAAAACCCAGACTCCCGCACTTTTCTGCGGCGACACGTTATTTAATGCTGGAGCAGGAAATTGTCACCATGGCGGCCACCCTGCCGAACTCTATGAAACGTTCGTAGGCCAATTGGCTACACTACCGGAGAACACGCTGATTTACCCCGGTCACGACTATTTGAACAACAACCTGGAGTTTACTCTGGACCGGGAACCTGGAAACCAAATAGCCCAGGCCCTGTTAGAGCGCACGCAAAACCAAAACCCTGAGACCGCCATGGTCACCACGATTGCCAAGGAGAAGGAAATCAATACCTTTTTTCGACTACAGAATCCAGAAGTAATTGATCGTCTATTGGATCGGTTTCCAGAACTCGGCGCTAAACCGGATGCCAAGGCGGTATTCCTGAAGTTACGGGAGTTGAGAAATAGCTGGTAAGCGCCTTTAGGACAATCCAGCTTTATGAATTAATCAGGCCTAAATAACCAAGCTGGGAAATAACCAGGCCCAAATTAACCAAAGCAGTGCTCCATAAGCTACAGGATTGATATCCCATTAAAAATGTCTACAAGGTTTATCGGATGACATCTAACCTGAACGAAAAATACAACATTCAAAACTCAGATAAAACCATGTTTGCCGTCGTTACCACCGGCAATGGTGGATACGACAAGTTGCACTACACCCAGGTTCCAATACCCGTTATCGAGACGGGGGACGTTCTTATTAACGTACTTGCTGCCGGGGTTAATAATACCGAAATCAATACTCGCTTAGGCTGGTATTCACAGTCCGTTTCCCTGGGCACCGATGCATTTTCCGCTGATCAGTCTAAAGAAGCTGTTCAGAAAAGTGACGGTGGCTGGAATGAAACTACTCCTTTCCCTTTTATTCAGGGGACAGACTGCTGCGGAAAAATAGTTAGTGCTGGTGATGAGCAACATCACCACCTGATCGGGAAAAGAGTTATCGTACGTGCCTGTATGCGTAAGTATGGGTTTTCTTCATTGGAAAATATCTGGATGGCATCAGACTTTGACGGCGCTTTTGCTCAATACGTGAAAGTCCCTGCCAGCGAAGTATTCGTCGTTAACAGCGATTGGACAGATGCCGAGCTGGCCACCATACCTTGCGCCTATGGCACCGCAGAAAGCATGATCGAGCGCACCCAGGTAGAGGAAAACACCACCGTCTTAGTCACCGGAGCTTCTGGAGGAGTGGGTTCTACGACAGTTCAATTGGCCAAAAGGCGAAAAGCCCGAGTCATCGCTGTTGCCGGGAAAAGCAAAGCTGGCAAGGTAGCAGCATTGGGAGCAGATAAAGTAATTCACCGGGGACAGAGTATTATTGACGCTCTCGCCGGAGAAGAAATTGATGTGGCCATCGACAATGTAGCAGGAGAGGGTTTTGCGGAGGTGCTCAAATCCGTTAGACGGGGAGGACAATATGTTTCCTCCGGCGCCATTGCAGGCCCCATCGTGTCTTTGGATATGCGAGACCTTTATTTGAAAGATATCACCATTGTTGGTTCCACGGCCTGGGAAGAACCAGTTTTTCCAAATCTGGTCTCCTATATTGAAAATCAGGAGATCAAACCGCTGGTGGCTGGCACCTTTCCTTTAGCGGATATCGCCGATGCACAAAAAGAATTCCTAAAAAAAACCCATTTTGGAAACTTTGTACTCATCCCCCCGAAGGCCTGATGAACCTCAAGGCAGAGTTCAGTCAGACGATTAGTTTCCCCCAGTTGAACCAAAACCACCTGCTGCCCGTTCACTTTCCTGAAAAGACTCCACCACATTAAAATCAGCCTGGACCACAGGAACCAGCACCATTTGTGCTATCCGATCCCCAGCATGTATCACGAATCCCGTTTGGCTACGGTTCCAACAGGACACAAAGATCTGTCCCTGATAATCTGAATCAATCAAACCCGTTAGATTTCCAAGGACAATGCCGTGCTTATGCCCCATGCCCGATCGAGGGAGCAGAACGGCGGCAAGTCCAGGGTCATTCAGATGGATGGCAATACCTGTGGGAATTAATTCCGTCTGTCCAGGTTGCAGTATTAGCTCATCGTCAATACAGGCTCTGAGATCCAATCCCGCCGAACCTGTCGTAGCATAATGAGGTAATCCAAACTCACCGATAATGCGTGGATCAAGAATTTTCAAATCAACCGCTGTTTTCATAAATTTTTCCGCTTAGTTCCGCACGATGGCATTACATGAAGAGAACTTCTGCATCAACCTGAGCGAGTCAGATTAGGATCAGAAAGGGCCAACATCAGCGTCGTAGAGGCCCCTTACTAACCCTTAATAGCCTTCATAAATGGGGCAGGACGTTATCCGCAAATAGCGCCCATTCTCCCTTACCCTGACAATGCCAGAAAAATAACGCGAGTATTCCCATTGATTAAACCAGAAGACGGGTCTTTTCGTACTCCTGCTTTATGCACCTGATCATTTCCATGGCCAAATCGTATTTATCCATTAGCGCAATTTCGATTTCTGCGTCTTTTGTAATGAGGGTTACGGCGTTTTTTTGATTGCCGAATGCACCTTCTCTTCCCGCAACATTATTGGCTGCAATCATATCCACACTTTTTGCAATACGCTTTTTCCTGGCATGCTCCAGTATATTTTCCGTTTCCGCTGCGAAACCCACGGTAAACGGTTTTTCCGGACAAGCCGCTACGCTGGCCAGAATATCTGGATTTTTAACTAATTCAATGCTCATGGTATCGCCGCTTTTCTTTATTTTCTGGTCCCTAGTCTGCACTGGACGATAATCCGCCACCGCAGCGACACCAATAAAAATTTCCGTGTCACTCACACAACCCAATACCGCTTCAAGCATCTGTTTTGCCGAAGACACGGCTATTTTATTGACCCCGGATGGCGTAGGTAAATGCACCGGCCCACTGACCAATGTGACATTCGCACCCGAATGTCTGGCGGCCGCTGCAAGGGCATAACCCATTTTGCCTGAACTGTGATTGGTGATTCCCCGAACCGGATCAATAGCCTCCCAGGTAGGTCCAGCAGTCACTACCACATTAACACCGGATAACAGATCACAATGGGACTCATCCTCGGTATTTTGGCTCAGTATTGTTTGCGCAATGATCTCGGGTTCAACCATTCTGCCGGGACCTATCTCTCCACATGCCTGTAGACCGTCCGCTGGACCCAATACCTTCACACCACGGGATTCAAGAATAGACAGATTCTCCTGTGTAGCAGGGTGCTGCCACATTTGCTGATTCATCGCCGGTGCAATAATCAGGGGAGCTTCCGTGGCAAGAATCAACGTTGACAGCAGGTCGTCTGCAAACCCACTGGCGATCTTCGCCATAAAATTTGCCGTAGCTGGAGCAACTAAAACCACATCTGCCCACCTTGCTAATTCGATATGCCCCATACCAGATTCTGCTTCAACATCCAGCAGGTTCAATGAAACCGGAAGACCACTCACCGCCTGAAGCGTCATGGGAGTGACAAATTCCTGGGCTGACCCAGACATTACTACCCGAACCTCCGCTCCCCGCTCCTTCAATTGTCGTACCAAATGGGGCACTTTATAGGCAGCAATACCGCCTGTCACCCCAATTAGAATACGCTTGTTTTTATGCATAACCATACGATAGAGTTTACTCTCAAATCCGGCCAAAGGAAATTAAGGAAATTGCGAACACACTTCTGGAAATCCCAGAAATCTCAAAGGAAGCCCAACAACGACGATCCAATCTTCATCTTCATTCAATGCTCCTGGATACCCTTGAATGCCCTCGCAATTTTCCCTGCCATTGCTTACCAAACGTGGCACCAACGGTTTCAGCATCAATTGCAACCCAAACAGCAGAAGGAACTGCCACACCATGCAAGAACAACCCAATTCTGGTAAAAATAGCACTATTTCACACTGGCCCTCCGATGAAAGACCCCGGGAAAAACTACTAACAAAAGGGGCAGAATCACTGTCAGATGCGGAGTTACTGGCTATTTTCATTCGTACCGGCGTGAAGGGGAAAACCGCCGTGGACATCGCCCGGGACTCAATTCGCCAATTGGGCAGCTTAAGACAGGTATTACTTGCTGATCAGCATACTTTTTGCAACGCCAATGGACTCGGTCCCGCAAAATACGCCCTCATTCAGGCTGCTCTGGAAATTGGAAAGCGCTATCTCGGCCAAAAACTCAAACATCAGGGAACTCTCAGCAGCGCTAAACAGGCCGCGGACTTTCTGACCCACCAACTAAGAGACCAACAAAGAGAGATATTCGCCATTGTGTATCTGGATAACCGACACTAGGTAATTCATTACGAGGAGCTATTTTTTGGCACCATCAATGGCGCAACGATCTATCCCCGGGAAGTTGTAAAAAGTGTGTTACACCATAACGCCGGGGCAATCATCGTCGCACACAACCACCCATCTGGTATCGCCGAACCCAGTCTGGCCGACAACACCATCACTCAAAAACTAGTGAAAGCACTGGAATTGATTGACGTCAAACTCCTCGATCATCTAATCATTGGTGACGGTGAATACGTTTCTCTGGCAGATCGAGGCTATCTTTGACGTAATATGGGTCATACTGGCTCTCCCCTCAAATACAAAAATTGGAAACCCGGTACCAGGTTAGCCATTTGCTGTCCTCTATGAAATATATAAATATTATTTATATATAATCGAATGAGAATAAATAAAATTAATCTGTCGCAAAAATTACTGAATTGGTCGCTTTTGTCATGCTCTGCCATAATCCCACTTATTGAAAATACAGAGACTATTTACGTGCCAAAATACAATGACAGTTTTAATCTGAATGTCGAGGACATCGAATTAATCGAACAGGCTTTACGGGCCGAAATAGGAAATATTCTGCGACCTGTGGACAGCGACGATATAGGGTTTTCCAGCCCTTGCCCGGAAAAAGTTCAAAAAATGAATGGCTTACTCGGGAAAATTCATAACCAGAAAATATTCTATTCCGTAGCGAACCCAGGCGGGGTTCCTTTAGGCTAACAAAAATCAGAGTAGTAAAAAGCTACACCTTTAGCGCCCATGGGTTTGATACTGGAAACGACTACAGTAATCGTGAGTCTACCCATTACCATCCGCTCCACCTATTCCAAAGGTGAATAAAAACCTCAGATTCATCCAATCGGAACGGTGGCGGAAAATAACTTTATCTATCGGGATTCCTTTCAGGGAGGACTTGACCAGCGCCCAGACAGCTAAGAGAATGCGGGTCTTTTTAACCTTTATCCGCCAGACTCCAAACTATCATGAAATCCAGAGATCGAAGACAAGGTATTACCCTCGTTCACACCGGAGAGGGTAAGGGAAAATCATCAAGTGCACTTGGTGTCGTATTTCGGGCGGCTGGATGGGGCCTAAAGGTTTGCGTTATTCAGTACATCAAAGGGAAATGGAAAACCGGGGAGCAACAGGCGTCGGAAAAATTCGACAATATCGAATGGCATGTCATGGGCGACGGTTTCACCTGGGACACTAATAACCCGGAACAGGACATCCAAACCAGTCGGGAGATTTGGGAGTTTAGCAAAAAGAAGATCCTATCTGAAGAATTTGATCTGGTATTGTTAGATGAGATCAACTATTGCAGCAGCTATGGCTGGATATCGGGGGAAGAAATTGCGGAGTTTATTCAGAATAAGAAACCGTCCTGGATGCACTTGCTACTGACTGGCCGAGACGCACCAGATGAAGTCATCTCCGCAGCAGATACAGTCACAGAAATGGGAAAAGTCAAACACGCCTTTGACAGCGGCATCATGGCCGCTCAGGGCGTTGAATTCTAAAAGCCATTGCACAAACCTGAATGAGACAGATTTGGGTAAGAAATGAGCAAAACCCTAGTTTGAGAAGATTGTAATGGCAGTGCCATTAAGAGAATTTTGCGACTCAGAAGCTAACTATATTCTCACACAAAGTGGTTGTTCGCTACTTTTTCGGAGACTCCCCGGGTTTTTTCCCAAAATCAGGATCTGGTGGTCCTGTAAATCTCCCGCTTTTTATACAGTTTGCCATTAACCAATTTTCTGTTTGGAAATGGTTTTGAAGATGAGTCAATTCCAATTCCGGGTCATCAATCTTTCTTAGTCATATCCCTGTCGCTATCAGGCAAATCCCGTTAATATATTCTCATTAGACTCGGCGACCTGATGCGTCAAGTGGTTCACATTGACCTGCCAGCCCGGTGAGCATGTCCAATGGAATGGGCAGAAATAGGGGATGAACAGAAACAGCACGCGGAATAATTATGAATCGTTACTCAATTTTTAGCCTGATCCGTAATTCGGTCAATTACCATCAGGATTGGCAACGCGCCTGGCGAAGTCCTGATCCTAAAAAGGAATATGACGTAGTGATCGTCGGAGGCGGTGGACATGGATTGGCGACAGCATACTATCTCGCCAAGGAGTGCGGCATAACAAACGTCGCGATCATCGAAAAAGGGTGGATCGGTGGTGGAAACACCGGGCGGAATACGACCATTGTACGCTCCAACTATCTTTGGGATGAGTCAGCGGGTATTTATGAACACGCCATGAAACTCTGGGAAAATTTGAGTACTGACCTTAACTACAATGTCATGTTCTCCCAACGTGGTCTGCTGCATTTGGCTCACAGTGTTCACGATATGCAGGAAATCGGCCGACGGGGGAATGCCATTCATCTCAATGGTATCGATTCGGAATTCCTTTCTCCTGCCCAGATCAAGGAAATGGTTCCTTTTATCAATATCAACTGCCGATACCCAGTGATGGGTGCACTACTACAGAAACGAGGAGGCACCGCCAGACACGATGCGGTGGCCTGGGGTTATGCCCGGGCGGCGGACGCCATGGGAGTCGACATTATTCAAAACTGCGAAGTGACTGGCTTTCGCATGGAAAACAATACCGTAAAAGGTGTTGAAACCAGTCGAGGCTTCATCGGCGCAAAAAAAGTGGGCTGCGTCGTAGCAGGAAATTGCAGCGTGTTAGCAGAAATGGCGGGGTTTCGCCTACCCATTGAGTCATTTCCCTTACAGGCGCTCGTTTCTGAACCTATCAAACCGATTCTAGATTGCGTCGTCATGTCGGGCAGTATTCACGCTTATATCAGTCAGTCGGATAAGGGAGAGCTGGTCATCGGCGCGGGTTCAGATGCCTATAATTCCTATTCCCAACGAGGTGGTTTCGATATTATTGAAGAAACCGTTGGGCCAGTTGTTGAGCTGTATCCCATTTTCTCCCGGATGAAAATGCTGCGGCAATGGGGAGGAATCGTTGATGTTACTGTAGATCGGTCTCCTCTGATATCAAAAACCCCAGTGGATAATTTGTTCTTTAATTGTGGATGGGGTACCGGTGGATTCAAAGCGACACCTGGCTCAGGAAACGTTTTCGCTCACTCCATCGCCAAAGGGGAAATGCACCCAATTGCAGAGCCTTTCTCAATCAATCGTTTCAACTCCGGCGCGCTGATTGACGAAGGTGCCGCTGCTGCTGTTGCACACTAACCGAGGCTCAAAATGCTGATTATCGAATGTCCATGGTGTGGTAAACGCGACCAAACAGAATTTAGCTGCCACGGTGAAGCGCATATTGCGCGACCTTTGAACACCGAGGAATTATCCGAAGAAGAATGGGGTGACTATGTCTTCTTCAGAAAGAACCCCAAAGGCCTGCACTATGAGCGGTGGGTCCATGCCCACGGCTGCCGTCGCTGGTTCAATGTCGCCCGCAACACCTTGTCGGACCATATCCATGGATCCTATAAACCCGGCGAAACACCGCCCACCATTGATACACAGGAGGTAAGCCAATGAACCAGAAAAACCGACTGGAACAGGGTGGGCGACTCAACCGAACCAAACCAATTCGATTTTGGTATGACAACAAAGGATACGAAGGATATGCCGGAGATACACTGGCCTCAGCACTACTTGCTAATGGCGTAAACCTAATTGGACGTAGTTTCAAATACCATCGTCCAAGAGGTATCTTCTCCGCCGGATCCGAAGAACCCAATGCATTGGTACAACTTGAAAAAGGTGCTTATACCGAACCCAATCGAAGAGCTACCGAAGTAGAACTTTATGAGGGCCTCACTGCCTGTTCGCAGAACTGCTGGCCTTCAGTGAACTTCGATATCGGAGCCATCAACTCCGTACTGTCACGACTCTTTCCCGCCGGCTTCTACTACAAAACTTTCATGTGGCCCCAGTCTCTGTGGATGACCTACGAAAAATTCATCCGTAAGGCCGCTGGGCTTGGGGTATCACCCATGGAACCTGATCCCGATAGTTATGATAAGACCTATGCCCATTGTGACGTGCTGGTTGTGGGCGGTGGCCCCGCAGGTATACAGGCTACCCTTGCTGCTGGTAAAGTCGGTGCAAGAGTCATGCTGGTTGATGAGAAAAATGTATTTGGCGGTTCACTGCTTTCCGATAACGTTGAAATCAACGGAATCAGCACTCAGGAATGGATCGACCAGCAATTAAATGAACTCCGCAAGCTGGAAAACGTTACTTTACTGAATCGCACCACATTGACTGGCTATTATGACTACAACTTTCTGGTTGCTAACCAACGGGTGAATGAACATTTAGGTTCAAACCAATCGGGCAATGCGCCCAAAGAACGATTGTGGAAAATAAGAGCGAAGCAGGTAGTCCTCGCCACCGGCGCAATCGAACGCCCTCTTGTTTTCGCGGACAATGACCGCCCTGGTGTGATGCTAGCCAATGCGATCCGTACCTATATCCATCGTTTCGGTGTGCTCCCTGGAAAAGAAATCACGATTTTAACTAACAACGATAGTGCCTACTACACCGCCCTCGATGCCACTGAAGCTGGAGCTAAAGTGGTTATCGTTGACATCAGACACAATCCCGGCGGTGAACTCTTTGAAAAAGCCGAGCAAGCAGGAATTAAGTTCATAACAAACAGTACCATAACCGGCATTGACTACGCCAAAGGTAAAATACGTCAGGTTGAAATCATGCAATTGGACGGGGATGGACAAGGCGTTACTGGATCTAAATCCCAACTTCCTTGTGACCTGGTCGGGGTATCAGGGGGTTGGACGCCCACCGTTCACCTTTATAGCCAAGCCAAAGGAAAACTCAAATTTCTGGATGATAAACACTGTTTTGTCGCGGACACCGAAACCCCGAATAAACTGAACCAGAATAACCCTTCCTTCAGTGTTGGCGCCTGCCACGCCAACTACGGCCTTCGCGACTGTTTGATTAAAGGCTTTGACGCAGGGAAATCTGCTGCCCAGGCAGTGGGGTTTGAGACAACGGAAATCACAAGTGAGATCAGTTGCAACGAACCTGAAAGTGCGCCAATCAGACCGCTGTGGATTTTGCCCTGTGACCACCCAGTAGGAAAAGGCAAGAAAAAACACTTTCATGAGCTGCATAACGATTCAACCGTAGCAGATATCGAGTTAGCCGCCCGGGAAGGATTCGAGTCCGTAGAGCATGTTAAACGTTACACCACCACCGGCATGGGGACGGACCAGGGCAAAACATCCAACCTGAACGCACTGTCGGTTTTATCCAATTTACGTAACACCTCCATTCCAGCAGTTGGAACGACGACATTTAGACCACCGTTTACTCCTTTGACTCTTGGTTCCATTGTTGGGCAGGAACGTCGCGAGCTTTTCCTGCAAAAAAGAAAAACTGCCATGCATCCCTGGCATGATCGAAATGGCGCGGTATACGAAGACGTCGGCGACTGGAAGCGACCGTTTTATTTTCCCACTCACAATGAGAGCATGCACGATGCGGTTCAAAGAGAGTGTTTGGCTGTGCGAAACTCCTCGGGATTACTTGATGCTTCCACTCTTGGAAAGATTGACCTACAGGGCCGGGACGTCAGCAAATTGCTGAATCTCCTTTATACCAATGCCTGGAGCAAACTCGCGCCAGGGAAATGTCGATATGGGCTGATGCTAAATGAACATGGCATGGTTTTTGATGATGGCGTAACCACCTGCCTTAAAGAAAACCACTATCACATGACAACCACATCTGGTGGCGCTGCCCGGGTAATGAGCTGGGTGGAGGAATGGCTACAAACCGAATGGCCAGATATGGAAGTCTATGCGACCAGCGTTACAGAACAATGGGCCGTTGCTTCACTAAATGGGCCAAACAGTAGGAAAATACTGGAAAAACTAACCGACCATCCCATCGATGATGAGTCCTTTCCATTCATGTCCATGAGGGAAATGAATATTGCAGATATCCCTGCTCGGGTATTCCGAATTAGTTTCACTGGTGAACTGGCATTTGAAATCAATGTCCCGGCGAGATATGGATTAGCATTGTGGGAAGCTGTCATACAGGCCGGCAAAGAATTTGATATCACTCCTTATGGTACCGAAGCTATGCACGTCCTTCGTGCCGAACGGGGATTCATTATTGTTGGGCAGGATACCGATGGCACAGTAACCCCCATGGATCTTGGTATGGATTGGATCGTATCGAAGAAAAAGGGTGACTTCTTCGGAAGAAGATCCTTTGTCCGCAGTGACACTGCCCGGGAGAGACGTAAACGACTAGTAGGGATTCTGACTGAAGATCCAAACATTGTGCTTCCCGAGGGAGCCCATTTGGTGGAAAAATTGAAAGATAAACCACCCATGGACATGATTGGACATATTACGTCGAGCTATATGAGTCCTAACGTTGGTCGCTCCATTGCCATGGCTTTGGTCAAGGATGGGTTCAACCGCAAGGGACAGTCTTTTCATGTACCTTTGATCGATGGAAGCAGTCAAAAAGTCACATTAACCGACCCGGTGTTCATCGATACTTAATTCACTACACTGCTGATGTAATTCATGTCATTGAGTTCATGTCATTGAGTTAACGGGAAATAGATAAGGGGAGACACCCATGAATGATCAACAACCTCAAGTCGCCAGTGGTTCCAGGGCGGATGCTGTCATCAAAACCACATCGCCAGCTTACAACCGTAAGCGAACTGAAGGTGACAATACGTTGGTGGAGTTACCCTGGATTGGCAAAATCAATCTTCGCGGAAATCCCGAAGACAGCCGGTTTGTCGAGAAAATCAAGTCCGTTATCGAAGTTGAACTACCCCTTGAATCTAACACTCAACATCACAACAATTCAGTAACGGTTTACTGGCTGGGACCTGATGAGTGGTTAATTCACTGTAAAATTGATAGGGTTCAGGAATTGATGGCAGAGCTGGGATCACAACTCTCTTCCATCCATCATGCTGTGACAGATGTTTCGGACTATTATACGGTTCTACAGATCCAGGGGCCGAACGCCACGACATTACTGCGTAAAGGCTGTCCTCTGGACCTGCACCCAGAGGTTTTCAAATCTTCCCATTGCAGTCAGACTCGATTCGGTCATGCCAGTATTTTGCTCCATAAGCTGGATAGTTCAACTTTCAATATTCAGATTCGCTGGAGCTACACTGAATATTTGTGGGACTATTTGGTAACCGCCCTGGATGCAGTTGATCGCTAACCCGTTTCGTCGCGAAACGGCATAGGCTATTCTCAATGGACTAAAAGTAACTGATCGGAAATAAAAAATGCAAACCCTTGCGCCCTTCATTGTTAGCCTTTTCGGTGGGATCATTGGTGGAATCATCGCCGGAATCCTATTTAGGAAATGGACCATTGGTGTGATGGGAAATGCCCTGGCTGGACTTTTCGGTGGTGGACTCGCGGCGAAGTATCTCGGTACCTTCGGTTTAGGAAGTGTTAGCATCCTTGGCGGCTATCTGGTTTCGGGTCTTGTTGGTGGAGCCGCAATAATGATGATCACAGGGCTTATTCGAGAAGCCCGTAAAAAGGGTCCGTAAAAATAGCTCATAAAAAACCGCATTAGCGGTGGTTGACATTTACCATGAGGCTCTTTAGGGTTAGTTCCATACCCTGACAGCGTGACAAGGCGTTCCAATAGAGTAGAAATTGCTTCTTATTGGGACTTGTCAGGATAAATACTGTCTCATTTACTCACGGATCGCTCTCTACTGGCCCCCCACTGGCACTAGTCAGACACTCACTTTGACAACTACCTCCTGATATTACCTCCTCGAATCATCGCCTGGCACGGCGCAAAGGAGAGTGCAGCGAAGGATCACAACCTGGAATGGAAATTAGTGTAATGCACTAAACCCTGAATGCCGATATTTCCCAAGCCTGGCTTTGGGCAGACTAATAAGCTTCTGCTCCATCTGCCACTGTTCTTTTTCTTCAACACCCTCTATCCACTTGACTTCACCGGCAATATAAACGGCGACAACTTTTCCATCTCTAAATAAAATCCGATTACTGATGATCGCTGGCACTCTCTGCATTGGCAGGATGACACCAGTTAGATTCAAAGGATCTGCGGCACTGATCGAGACCATTGAATCGCTACGCTCCTTATCTAACTGCCGCAATTTTCCAACAGCTTCCGGGAGTGCAAATTGTTCTCCTGCGAACCCCTGAACAAACCGCCCTCCCCGAACTTCACCTCTCGCCTCCATACGACGGAACACATATTGTAATTCTCTCCAACTCGGTACACTATTTTCAAGATCAATTAATCGCCTTAAAACTACGCCGTACCTTTTTAACAATGTGACAGCAACATATTCAACGGATTCCCATTGGTCTTCACCATCAACGGAACGATTGACGATGGACCAACGACCCGCGTTGCTCATCGGAGAAATAGATGCACGCTTTCTACCGCGTACCACTCTTTTCTCTGAGGACGGTTGCACCAATTCCCTCAGCCCCGCATAGTTGTCGCTGGTTAACAAACCATTTGCGATGAGTTCGGAAAGTGCCTGTTCTACCTCTACCTTTAACCATCCTCCCTGATTAACCAGATCATCAAAAAATTGTGCTCCATTAGTATTAAGGGAATCATAAAGGCGTTGGGCATGATGGGAAAGACCGTCGGGAATCGTGTTTTCGCCACTAAATTTCAACCAATGAATTAGACCCTGTCTCGATGACAGCGCGATTGGGGATTGTTGAATCACCTTCTTAGCCTGGGAAGAAGAGTTCTGGCCTAGAACAGCGGATCTACTCAGGCGTGTCCAGGATACTCTACCACTTGAACATAAAATATCTAACCAGTAATTCATATAGCCAGTAAGTCTAATTGGCAAAACCGAACTCTCCCATGCCCCGGCGGATACCTCCACTCCCTCTAGCTGTTCGATAACCGATGCCAGCGCCTCCTGATCATTGTCCTGGGATACCGCCTCCTGATCTAGCCCCTGCCAATGGAATAGAAATTTCATGAAACCATTGATGGAAACCGGTTGTATCTGTTTTCTAAGATGCTTAATGGTCCGTCGGTGAATTCGGGCAAGCAGCCCCCTTTCACACCATTGACTGCTGCCATCCTCATCAATAAATACTCCCTGCATGGCATAACCTTCCTGTTCCAGGGCTAACAGAGCAAACATAACCACCGACATATCAAGTTGCAGAAAGTCACACAACATTTGCGCACTCACCGGACCCATTCCCTGTAATCGCATGCGAATGAGTTCCATCGTTGCAGCTTCCGGAGATTCTATGCCAGCCATTGGTATCGCTGAAATAACGGGGGTGAGGATCATGGAGGGATGTATCAGCAACCAGACCGAAAGACGTTCGGCACAAACCCAATAGCCATTATCCCCAAGTGTAGTTCGACAAGCCCGGTTGCTTCCTGATAGTTCTTCAAGCCAATGGTTCCATTGGTGAAAATCCGCCTCTTCTTCACTAATCACGCCAAGTATCATTAGCGCATCGTGGCATTCTTCCCGATTGCCAGCGCCAGGCCAGGCCTCGTTTTGCACGTCCCGAATCACTTCACTATCCAATTCACTCAGTTGAGCAGCATCTTCCGGATGTAAGAACTGGCGCGTTCTTACCAGAGAAGTTCTTCTCTCTTCAGCGGGGGCATCATCAAGAAAGGCATAGGGCTTCGCAGACAGCACTTCCTCAGCCAAAGGAGAAGGGCCAATTAAGTCCTTGCAAACGATTTCTATTTTTCCTGCCTCCATGTTTTTTAGTACCAACTCAAGCCCACGAATATCCATCAGATCATGAAGGCAATCGTAAATAGTTTGGTCAATCAGTGGATGTTCTGGAATCTCCCGTTTCCCTGCAATATTTTCAGCACATGCAATCTGATCAGGAAATACCACGGCGATCAGATCTTCGGCATCACTGCGTTGAAACTGTGGAGGTGTTTTTTTCCCCCCAGAGAAACGCCTCACTGCAAGTGCAATAGAGGCATTCCATCGCCAGTGGGTAGGAAACATTGGCGAGTCCAGCAAAGCCTGGGTAAGCACATCTTCCACCGAAGTACGCTTAAGGTAGCTTTTTACTTCCTCTAAAGGGAAACTATGGGTACTACCCAAAGACAATACGATGGTGTCTTCTAACGCTGCAGCCTGTAGCTCGAAATTGAACTTTCGACAGGATCGTTTTCTCAGCGCCAACCCCCAGGCACGATTGATCCGGGAACCAAAGGCAGAATGAATCACCAGATGCTGATCTCCTGCCTGATCGAAAAAACGTTCAAAAATAATCATGTCAAAAGTCGGCAATGTATCCAGCGCACTGTGGGCGGCAAAAAGATAATCTGTCAATTGAATAGCTGTTGACTTCGTCACCTTGTAGTGTTGCCTGACTTTCTCTACGGTTAATTCCCGTCCATCAACCAACCAAAGCCCCATGTTTTTTCTTAATCGGGAAACCGCCTGACTCATGGCGTCTGTTCGCCCCGGAGCTTCCCCGAACCAAAAAGGAATGCTGGGAGGTTTCCCCTGGCGTCACAAACAAATACTTTGCCGAGCTCAACCCGAAGAATCTGATAGGAAATGTTCCCAAGCTGAAACACGTCCCCGGCTAGAGACTCAAATGAGAAGTCTTCGTTTAGAGTCCCGATTTTCAGTCCTTCGGGTTGCAAAATAACGTCATAATCAAACTGATCTGGAATAGTGCCGCCGTTGGTTATAGCGGTGAGTCGTGCTCCCTTTCGCGGTCGAATCAGCCCATTTACCGCATCGAGATGTAAATAGGCTGAACGCCTGCCTCTGCGGGTAGAAAATCCATCTGCCAGCATCGAAATAACTTCATCAAATTTTTCTCTGGGCAATTCCGAATAGGGTGCCGCTCCGGTGAATTGTTCAAAAAGTTCATCCAGGGATTTTTCCCCTCCGGATACTTCTGCCACGATCTGTTGCGCCAGCACATCCAGTGGCTGGGGATAGATGAATAACTGATCCAGCGTACCTAAAGTAATCGCATCCAGTAACGCAACACACTCGGTTAAATCATCCCGGGACAAAGGAAAAAGTCGGCCTTTTGGAGTCTGACCAATGCCATGCCCAGAACGTCCTACCCGTTGCAAAAATACACTCACAGCCCGGGGGGAACCAATTTGGCAGACTAAATCAACATTGCCAATATCGATACCGAGTTCCAGTGAAGCTGTCGCAACCAATGCCTTAAATGCCCCGCCTTTCAGACGCTGCTCAGCGGAAAACCGATGTTCTTTTGCCAGGCTGCCGTGATGGGAAGTGACGTGTTCATCGCCAATCCGTTCTGCCAGAGCCTTGGCTAGCCGCTCCGCGAGTCGGCGTGTATTAACAAAAATCAGGGTGGTGGTATGGGCTTCGATGAGCGATTCCAGGTCGCTATAGATTTCACTCCATCCATCCGCAGACATTACAGCGGACAGGGGTAATCCGGGTAAATTGATTTGTAGATCCCGCTCTCGATGATGGCCACTATTGATAATGAGACATTTTTTCTCCTGGGACGATCCGATGAGGAATTTTGCCACAGTAGAAACGGGTTCCTGAGTTGCGGACAAACCAATACGAGTCAGGGAGCAAGCGCACAAAACCTGCAGCCGCTCCAGCGACAGGGCCAAATGAGCGCCTCTTTGGGACGCAACCAGAGCATGAATCTCGTCCACAATCACGGTTTCTGCTGATGCCAGCATATTTCGTCCAGACTCAGAGGTTAAGAGGATGTAAAGGGACTCCGGTGTGGTAACAAGAATATGGGGCGGGGTTCGTACCATTTTTGCCCTTTCGCTTTGACTCGTGTCCCCAGTTCTAACTGCAGCACGAATTAACGCAGGCGCGTCGGTGTCCTCTCCAAACTGCTGCAGGTACTGGTGGATACCGGACAGCGGATGTTGCAGGTTTCGATTAATATCGTTAGATAACGCCTTTAACGGCGAGACATAGACTACCTTGACTTCGTTATCAAGCTCCCCCGCTTCTGCCCGCTTAACCAGTCCATCAATGGCAGTTAAAAACGCCGCTAGCGTTTTACCCGATCCCGTGGGTGCTGCGATTAGCGCGTGATTATCTCCAGAAATTCCCTGCCACGCATCTACCTGAGTAGGTGTTGGCTGATCAAAGTTGTCATAAAACCACTGCCGTACCGCAACGTGGAATTGAAACATTGTCTCCCCTTGATCAGCCCTGTCCATTATTGGATGTAGTTGTTATTGGATGTAGTTTTTTGTGTCACTATTTGTATGCAATACCCTCAGTCTTCCTTATTTTGAGGTAACACAAGATTCAAAATAATTCCGGCGATAGCTGCCAAACCGATTCCACTGAGTGAAAAACTGCCGATAGGAATCGACATTCCACCAATGCCAAAGACAAGAATCAATGAAACGATGATCAAATTTCGTGGCTGGGTGAGATTATCTCCCGCTCTAACCAGGGTACTTAAACCAACCACCGCAATCGCACCAAATAATAGCAACATAATTCCGCCCATTACCGGGGTTGGAATGGTTGCCAAAATTGCACCCAGAGTTCCAGAGAAGGATAACAAAATGGCGAAACCTGCAGCCCAGGTCATAATGATCGGATTAAACGCTTTGGTTAGGGTTACCGCGCCAGTGACTTCAGAGTAGGTAGTATTGGGCGGACCACCAAACATTGCAGCAGCCGAGGTCGCGACTCCGTCTCCCATGAGGGTTTTGTGTAGCCCCGGTTCCTTTAGAAAATCCTTCTTGGTCACATTGCTGATCGCAAGCATGTCGCCAATGTGTTCAATGGCCGGCGCGATTGCGATAGGCACGATAAACAGGATAGCTTCCAGATTAAACTGGGGCATAACAAAATTAGGTATGGCAAATATGGGCGCGTCTCCAACCGGCGCGAAATTGACCAGACCGAGCACCGCCGCCACAATATATCCAGAAATAATACCCACCAAAATAGGAATCAGTTTAAACATCCCTCTCGCCATCATCGCAGTAATAATCGTGGCAATTAGCGCGATGGATGAGACGATCAGCGCTTTTCCAGGATCAACCAACACCGCCGCTCCATCCCCGGTTTTTCCCAAGGCCAGGTTGACCGCTACGGGTGCAAGACTAAGCCCGATAACCATAATCACCGGTCCGACCACCACCGCAGGTAAAATTCGATGGATAAAATCCTGCCCCCGAACTGCGACCACTCCACCCAGTATCATGTAAACCAAACCCGCAGCGAATAAACCAGACATTGTTGCAGGGATACCCCAGGTTTGTACCCCATAGATAATGGGAGCGATAAAAGCGAAAGAAGATGCCAGAAAGATAGGTACTTGCCTACGAGTAACCAGCTGGAATAACAGCGTTCCAAGTCCCGCAGTAAAAAGCGCTACGTTTGGATCAAGTCCGGTTAGTATGGGCACCAGCACTAAAGCGCCGAATGCGACAAACAACATTTGCAAACCGACGAGAGGCGTCAGCGTTGAGTTGGTTGACATGTTATGTATTTCCTCACGTTATCAAACTATGTTTTTTATAAACCCGGCTATCTATCCAGGCGATGGAACCACAAACCCCACATCCTGGAGCATTTCTACCAACATTCGAACGACGGGTATCCACTGAAAGCACTATAAAAATCAGCAATAAAGAAGATCCGAATAATCATCCAAAATGACGCTGACGATTCTTGCTCCTAATTCCCAGAGTAACCCAGAACCAGTGGGGTATCAAGCCAGACGTCAGGATGAAGACAGTGGCAAGATGGTGGAATGAAAACATGGAAATGAAATATGGAATGAGGCGGAGTTGAGGAGGAGGAAATCGTCCCTTACACGCCAGTCAGGGGAAATGTCGGTGAACATTATCTCCATAAAGCATCGTAGGAGATTTTACAAAGAATATCAAAAACAATATCAAGAGCCCGAGCAGCTACAGAGTAATAAATGCGGCCCGCGGAATCCAATTTCCAGCGGGCCGTTTGAAAGGTTTTGAATAGAGTTTCTTGAGAACTCTGATTTTATTACTTTAACCCATCACTTTAACCCATGGGTCTCTGCTACGAATACATTAACTACCCGAGCTAAAAAGGCAATTAATTGAGATTTGATTTAACTCCACCAATAGCGTCCATTCCAGCGGCTTTTCCCATCCGTAAAACCGGGTAGTATTGAGTAAAAACAAAATCATCTGCAGCACTGGCAAGATGACAGGCATTACAAGCTTCTTTTGGGAATGCGCTGGCGCTGTCTGTCAGAGACTGATGATCAGGTGTTGAAAAGCTGAAATAAGCCCAATTTCCTAGTTCGTCAGGAAAATGCTCACTACTTTTTATGGTCGCTTCCAGCCCCACGAAATCACCCTGAAAATAACCATTTCCACTGACCGCCGCTTTCGAACCTACACCCACCAGCTCTTTTATCAGGATAGTGCCATCGCGGAATTCTCCCGTATTTTTCCAATGCCCCCAGCTTTTAGGATCGATATACACATTGTGGAATTCTGGAAATGCAGCCTTACCGTTGTTCATATCATTCGGTGTCAGGGGAGTACCTACATAAACCCATTCTCGATATCCTGTTGGGCGCTCCAATTCTCCGTCAATCATGGTATAAAACCCTTCCGCGTAAGCGGATCCAATGAACTGGAAAAACAGGGCGACACCGACGCTAATCAACACTAATCGTTTTTGTATATTACGCATCATAATTTGCCTCTCATAAAGTTGGTTAAAAAAACTTAAGGTCCGTGGAAAATAATTATGATGTGAGTTGCCGTGTTCCACGGTATCCAGAAGAGTCAAAAAAGTGATCGAGTAGCGCAACATGACACAAAGTAGAACACCATTAAGTGATAGCGATAAAGATAGTCAACCATCAGGTGACCGGGCGAATAACAGGTTTGATGTTCTAAGTGATGTTCTTGAAACCATTCGGTTCAAGGGGACCGTCTTTTTCCATTCCAGATTAGCAGCTCCCTGGGGAATCTCCTTTGAACCCATGACAATACCGCGATTTCATATTTCATTACACGGGGACTGTTTTATCGGGAGTCATCAGAATCAATTCCTCAAATTGCAGAAGATGGAAATCGTCATGATACCTACCGGCAACGCGCACTGGGTGGCTGATCAACCCCATAGCAAACGGATACAAAGCGAACAGGTTGGTGAAGCGTGCGAGTTAAGCCAGCCCATGTTTCAGCAAGGAGAAATCACCAATCGGCTGATGTGCGGACTGGTCCAATACGATGAAGATACACCTCACCCCATTTTTGATACGCTACCCGATGTGCTCCATTTTCCCCAGGAGGTAATCAGCGAATCGACCTGGGCGACCGTTGAGGTCATTGACAGGGAAATACAAAGGAAAAAACAAAATAGCAGCCCAATTATTGATCGATTGACAGAGGCATTGTTCCTACAGCTCCTCGAAGCCTATGTGGAAAAAATGAACAAAAAGTAGGATTTTTCGCCGCTCTTGGATCCCAGACTCAAACAGGCGCTGATGCTTATACACCGCAACCCCGAGACCAACTGGACGGTAACAGCTCTGGGAAAACAGATTGGCATGTCAAAAGCAACGCTCAATCGCCATTTCCAACATACTGTCGGACAGACCCCCATGGCCTATATCAAAAACTGGAAAATGATGAAAGCACTAAATCTGGTCAAACACTCAAGCTTCTCCCTCGAACAAATTGCCGACCTTGTGGGGTTTTCCTCTGCACGAACTCTGAACAAGGCTTTTTTCAGAAATTACGGGCATACTCCAAGCCATGCCAGAAAGTCAGCACGTTAGTCCTGTTTGCATCGGATTTCCATGAGAATACGGACAAATTATGCAGGCCGACAATCCCGGTATCCTGGGCCAGACTCCAGAGAAAATCGCTGACAATAGCCGCTCAACAAAACCCGATAAATTCTTCTTTATGGTTAAGGAAGACACCCCCAGTTTCAGGAGTTCGTAAAACCCCTAGAGCCTCTGTACCGAAAACACAAAATTAGAAAACTCCCTTTCAAAAATATTGATTCAACCCGCTGATTAATGTATTCTCCGCTGCCCTCGCGTTACTCTATGGCTACGTAGCTCAGCTGGTTAGAGCACATCACTCATAATGATGGGGTCCCCTGTTCGAATCAGGGCGTAGCCACCATTAAATCAATAACTTACGCCTCATTTTCTCAACCACTTCAATTCTAGTGTGCCAGAATTGTGTCATAAAATTGACAAGCCAATCTATAACGACACTATAACTACATGATTTATATACGATAAAAATACGAGACCCTATCACTAGTGGTGATGTATTCGGATTCGCTAAATCGCATACTAATTTAACAAGATTTGGTTAGTATCATTGGAAAGCAAGCTGTATGTGAAGAGAGAGAACACCAAAATGTGCGTCAATTTGTTGTTTTAAAAATATACGAATTCAGAAAATTGTTGATGAAATCGACTGATTCAAGTTCGAGTTAAGTAGAACCCATCATTACTTATGATGTGATAAAGATAAAGAATTTGGAGATCAGGTAAGACCAATGAATTATGAGTGAATTGCTCGATCTATTTTCTTAAAACTATCAAATAGTCATGAAGCTGCTCAGAATTTGGTGAAAGTTTAGCGCCTCATTAGTTAAATAAAATGTAACCGTCCGGTCATCCCCTATGGAGTTGGTCTTTCCATTGATGAGGAAGCAGGTCGTCGATTTGACTCACAGGCGTGATCGGTAATCGTTCCAACACATCCTGTAGATAGGCATGCGGATTCAGTTCATTGATCTTGGCAGACTGGATCAGACTCATCACATTGGCCGCCCGCTGCCCCCCGCGCAGAGAACCGGCAAACAACCAATTGGAGCGTCCTACCGCCCAAGGCCGCATTTGATTCTCAATCCAGTTTTGTCGATAGGTAAATCACCATCATCAACGTAGCGGACCAATGCCTCCCATCGTTTCAAACTATAGTCGATTGCCTTCGCCGTCTTCGTCCCATTCGTCACCTGCTCACGCTGCCCCATTAACCATTGCCGGAACTTGTCCAGCAATGGTTTCGACTTCTCTTGGCGCAGTCGCTGACGGGCAATACTGTCCATCTCACTGTCTTTCGACTCTCGTTCAACCTCATACAATAATCGAATCGTCTCCAACGCCTGTTTCGCAATCGGACTGTCGGTGGCCTCATTCAGTTCATGGAATTTTCTCCGACTGTGGGCCCAACACCCGACTTCAGTAACGCCACCCTTAAAACTCGCTTTGTATCCCCCATAATCATCACACACCAATTTCCCCTGCCAGCCCTCCAGGAAACGACGCACCTCTTTACCCGACCTCGACGGACAAAAGTCATACACTATCCCTTGAATAGACGCATACCGCGTACTGGCATACGCCCATACCTGGCCCTTATGTGGCTTCTTATTCTCCGGCATCAACACCGATACCGGCGTCTCATCGGCATGGAGTACTGGCTGGGCCTTTAGGTGGACCCGTAACTGTTCAACCAGAAGAGTTAACTCCACACCACATCGACCCACCCAATCCGATAACGTGGAGCAGGATAACGCCACACCTGCTCGTCGGTAGATTTGCTGCTGGCGGTACAGCGGTAAGTGGTCCCCGTATTTACTGATCAATACCTGTGTCAATAGTGACGGTGTGGGGATACCTTTATCGATGATATGGGGCGCTACCGCCGCTTGATGTATCGTCTCGCATGTCCCACATACCCACTTGCCGCGAACATGACGCTCTACACTAAACGTCCCGGCACATAATCCAACTTCTCGCTGATATCCTCGCCAATGCGCTTGAACTCACAACCACACTAACAGATCGTTGAATCCGGTTCATGGTGAATCACTTTGCGGGGTAAATGCCCAGGTAGGGGTTGACGTTTCGGCTTGACTTTCTCTGTCTTCGGCCCGGTTTGAGTCGCGAGCTTCTCCACTTCCGCCTCAAGCGCCGCAATATCCTCATCAATCTGTTCTTCCAATAAACTCACCTGATGTCCATCCAACCGCTCACTGCGACGACCATAGCGGTATCGACGCAATATCGCCAGTTCATGGATTAACTTCTCTTCAACGATTTGATAGTGCCTGATCCTTGCCTCCTTCTCCTTCACCACCTTCGCATAGTCCGAAAGTGCTTCATTCCGGGCTGCCAATTCCTGCTGTAATTGCCTCACCTGAGTTCGTAACGCCTCGGGAGAAAGCGTCGTCAGATCAGCAGTTGAAAACGGACTATCCACGTCCGACACTATCAAAGATTCAGCCCGATTTAGCGATCTCCCCTTAGCTGTATAGACAAGCCAAACCAGGGATGGGGGGAATTGAACGTGCTTAATCGTGTAGTCCAAACCCGCATATCGCCAGGGTAATCCCATCACCAACGCCTCTAATTGGGACGCTTGTAATTCGGTCCCCCTGTCCGATCGTAACGCATTGAACACAAACTTACCCTCATGCAATCGACGCGATGCCAACCATATCCCAAATCCATCGCACACCAGCACCTTCAACCGGTTTGCCCGCTTGTTCAAAAACACATACGCACAGTGCGGCTTTGCTTCACCAAATGAACAAACCACTCGGCCTAACGTCTTCTCTGCACCACTGCGCATATCCAACGGCTCACGAGACAACCAGATCTCGTCTATGTGTATCATCGCGACCACCGCTTTAGCCAGTCCGCCGATTCGCTTAACTGATCCAACGGCCAATGCAACACGACCCCATCCGGCAATTCAATGCGCATCGTCTGCGACACCGGCGCGGGAGACGAACTCAGTGGTCGGGGTAATCGGACAAAATTACCACCGCCCACCTCAATCTGACCCCCTGGATCACCTCCTACAGCAGCCACATTCGACGACCTCAGCTGACGACGCCACTTATGCAACAGATTCGGATTCACTCCGTGTTGCTGCGCTATCCGTGCCACTGATTGTTCTGGGTCATCGCTGGACTCTATCAGCCGACGCTTAAATGCCAATGTATAGCGACGACGCTTGTACGAACCGGGTGGTGACGCTTTTGATTCCAATGTGCTCATAACAGGTGCCCACTTAGGTTTAGGTGGACACCTAATCTATAGCTTTAATCCGAAAATGATAGATGGGTTCGCCGGACGGTTACAATAGAATTAACACTCTATAAATTTTAGAATTTAAGAGATTTCCTGCTAACAAATACTCCCACAGAAAAACTGATACGGGCACTACCATTGCCTCTCAAAAACCAGCCAACCTTATAGAGGGGCAATTTCATAGAGCACTCCAGAATCATGGGTATGGAAGTTCATACGGTAGAACTAGTATAGAATTTAATAATGTTATAATATAACATAACATTTTAAACCATCAATAAAGCTTCAAGTGAGCAAGAGAAAAGAAGACATTCAAGCGGAAACACTTACGGTTCTTCATCGACATTAGCACACATCCATTTTATCGATTTGCGATGACTACGACATAGTTGAGGAAAAGCTTTCAATCAACCTAGTGAATAAACTTTCTCAGTTTATCGGCAAATCCGGCTTTGCGCCGACACAACAAGTCATGGAAGTACACGCGTGAAAAGTCGAAAAATGATGCTTCACCTCATTTTACTCGGTGTGGGTCCTCGTTTAATCGGGGTTTCTCTGATCGTTGCGCTCCTTTGGATTGGTTTTCTATGGGCAACTTCGACACCACCGGGTTAGCTATGACCGCCGCAATTGATTTTCAGAACCTTACCTTGGGTTATGACCGCCACCCGGCGATCCATCATCTCCATACGAAGATCGCGGAGGGCAGCTTGACGGCCATTGTTGGCCCCAATGGTGCGGGCAAATCAACACTTTTAAAAGGCGTTGTTGGTTCATTAGCACCGATGGAAGGCAAAGTCAGTTTTGGTTCACTAGGTCGTGAGGATATCGCCTATTTGCCTCAGCAATCAGATATCGATCGTTCATTTCCACTAACGGTTGTCGAACTGGTCGCTTTAGGACTACGGCATGAAATTGGCGCTTTCGGTCGCTTTAAAAACCACCATCGAGACCGTGTCGCTTCGGCAATTTCGGCGGTCGGGCTAATAGGACTCGAATCGCGTCTTATCGATTCACTGTCTGGCGGTCAAATGCAGCGCGCGTTGTTTGCGCGCCTGCTGCTTCAGGATGCCAAACTTGTGTTGCCTGATGAACCCTTTACGTCGCTAGATAGTCGTTCTATGACTGATCTGATTGATTTTGGATCGGGAGAGGGTCGGGTGGGGGGAGGGGGGGGGGGGGAGGGGGGGGGTGGTGGGG